>JAHEKK010000177.1:0-1158 GCA_024638395.1 Gemmatimonadota bacterium
AGGCCCGGATGTACCAGTCCGCATCCATCAGGGTCTGTTTGATGAGTGCCGCAACGCCCATGGGGGAGTTGGGATACGAGAAACCCAATTGGAGCGACCGTTGGAACCCCAGGGAGTGGGCCACGTCCGCCCGCAGAATCCGGTCCCTGACACCCGCCTCTCCGAGGTTGACCACCGATGCCGTGCCCCGGAAGATCCCCTGCTTGGGCACGACCAGCGCCGTCCCGAATCCCTGGGACCGGAGCGCCGCTCGCCGATTCTGGTCATCCTGAAGGCCTCGGGCCGTGCTGAACCACGCCCTTACCTGGGGATTCCAGTGCGTGGGCCCCACGTCGCCCCCCTCGGGGATGTCTCCCAGTCCCAGGTCCGCGTGTGTGTCGATGAAGCCTGGATAGATCGTCAGGCCCGTCATGTTCCACACCCGGGCTCCGGGCGGGGGATCGAGATTGCGACCCACCTGCTGGATCAGGCCGTTCCGGATCACCACTGTGGCGTCGTCCAGTGTCTGACCCGGAGCCGTCACGACTCGCCCGCCCACCAGGGCGTGAAAGCCGGTAGCGTTGTCCCGGATCCCCGTGACGGGTTCGGTCCGGGTCGCTTGTTGGGCCTGCGTCCCGCTCGCGACGAGAAGGCCGAGGCTCAGCATGGTGAGGATTGCTCTCACGAAGTCCCCCATGGAATTGTAGTAGGCGAAACACACCCTAGCGCTCGACTTCGGGGGCGTCCCAGAAAGCTCAGGAGAAGCACATGAGAATGCGGCACCGTGACCGGGTGGTCAATCGGGGCGGGAGCCCGGGAGAGACCCGCCTGCGGCGCCCCTTCCCCATGGGTCTCGGGCCGGTGGCGCGAGTCGAGGCGATCGCACGGATGCTACGCAGCGGCGAGCCGTGTCTGTTGTTGCTCGGCGACCGGGCGTTGCGCGCCGGCGCGCAACTGGACGCCGCCCGGGTCGCCGCTGCGAGCGGAGCCGAGATGCTGACGCCGGTGTCCAACGCCCGTATGCAGCGCGGCGCGGGGTTACCGGATCTGCAACGGTTGCCTTACGCTGTCGATGCGGCGTTACAACGGCTGGCGCACCTGCGCCATATCGTATTGGTCGGTAGCCGCGAGCCGGTGGCGTTTTTCGCCTATCCGGAAAAACCCAGCCGGCTGCTGCCC
>JAHEKK010000177.1:1168-6675 GCA_024638395.1 Gemmatimonadota bacterium
GCGGCGCCGATGAACCCGACGCCCCCGCCGCAGGTGCACACGGGCTCTCCACCGACCTCGTCCACGTTGTGGGCACCTCGGACTCCATCGCCGCAGTCCAGGATCTACAGGTCTTTTCCGACGGATCGGTCTGGGTCTTGAGCACCCAAGCGCCCCACGTCGTCGGATTTCGGTCGAACGGAGAGCTCATCGCCGTACATGGGGCGGCCGGCGGAGGACCCGAGGAATTCGCCGCGCCGGCCGCCTTCGTCACGGGGTGGCAAGACGAGGCCTGGGTGTTCGACTACAGGCGCCACGGCCTGATCCGGGTGTCACGGCCCGAGGGTCCCTGGACCGAAATCACCCTGCCGAGGGACGTTTTTCCCCCTGGAAGCCTGGTGGGAGGCATGGGGATGATGGAGAACACCGTCCGTCTGGCACGCCTCGGCGGGGAGGTCGTAGTAGCCCGGTCACGGCAGCCCAACGAACCCGGGATCACGGGCTTCCGCATGGCCATTCTGGGAGCGGATCTGGTGGCGTGGGACCCCCTGAACGGCGCCACTCGCACCGTCCTGACCCTGGGGGACGTTCTGGACGATCCGGCCGCCGGCTTCGAGGCCACCGAAGGCGGCTTTCCCCTTTGGTACCGACTCTGGACCGTGTGCGGGGACGGCCTACCGGACGGGCCGGCCCTTTACGTGTACGATCGTACGCGGGGACAGGTCCGGCGGTTCACAACAGGAGGCGGTGAGCTGGAGGCGCTATCCCCGCCGGACCCGGCGTTTGACGAGATCTCGCCCGAGCAATTTGCGAGCGCCGTCTACCCCCTGCGGGCGGCGGAGGCCGCCGGACGGGTGGGTGCGCGGCTGGACGCCTCAGACAGCGTGCGCGTCATGACGGAGATGCTCGAGAGGGTCCAGGGGAGTCCGGCACAACTGGCGGCGTACCTGCCCCGCTACGTCGACCTGCGGTGTGGCGACGAAGGATCGGCTTGGCTACAGCCCTACGGACTGGAAGCCGGGGGGCTCGCCGGGTCGTCGGCCTGGTTGGAGATCAGCGTGGGTGGCCGGCAACGCACCCTGCGCTTCCCCGACGGGTTCGACCCGTACCGATTTCAGGACGGGCGGGTCTGGGGGGTCCAGAGGGACGCCCTGGATGTCCCTTCGGTAGCCTGGATCGCACTGCCCCCCGTGTGACGCCCGGCCCGAGCTGACCTTCAGATCATGACGAAGGCCCGGCTGAGGTGATCTCGAAGGCAAGCGACCCTTCCTCGCCACCCTCCAGGCTGAGGCTTTGCGGCGACTCGGGGTCGAGGGTGAAGTCGAACATGACGCCTTCCCGCAGGCCCACCGTAACGGTTTGCTCGGTGTTGGGCAGGACGAAGAGGAACTGAACGGAGTAGGTCCCGTCGCCGTCGGTGTCCGAGAAGGACAGTGAAGTGGCTGCGCCATCGATGTTGGCGCGGAAGTCTTCTGGTGAAGCGCCCAGGGCCGCTAGATCGACGCCCTCGGCCAACTGGAGCTCCACCGTCAGATTGGCGCTTTGATCCAGCTTCTCTGCGTGGATCACGGGCGTCATGACCCACGCACCGGAGCTCCCGGCTTCCTTGCCGAAGCTCTCGACAACGCTGAAGTCCAGGAGGAGGCTCGCCTCGCCGGTCACCTCGATGACCCCGCCGGGAAGGTTCACCTTGATCCCGGTTTCGTCGAAGCTCGGCATGCGAAGTGGACCGTCCGCGACCCCGCAATCATCGAATCCGTCCGAGGAATAGACCTTTGAGCCCCCACCGTCTTCCTCCACCTCGATACAGCCGCCGGGGATGATGAGGCGGAGCTGGCTGTAGCGGCCGGTGGGCACCACGGCATTCGACACGAGCGTGACCACGTCATTCGACAGGGCTGTCAGGTCGGCCTTCGTGGGGGTATCCATCACGACCAGGGGCGGTCCACCTCCGGCCAGCTCGATTCGCTCGATCGCGACGATCGCCGTGGTCACGTCTCCGGGATCGTCTGTGAGCATCAGTGTCAGCCTGCCCGTTCCGTCTCCGTCATCGCCACACCCTGCAACCCATACCAATCCAAACAGCGCCAGAAGCGCCGGGGCATTCACCCGCATGTTCCATCTCCAGCGTACAGGCCCGTCATCACCAGCGCGTCGAGCCATTGTCCAAGGACCCCCACCTCCTATAGGATCGGCCTCGAGCACAGGCCTGCTGATCCGGGCTCCCCGCGCTCGCTGTGCAGCACGGTACATCAGGAAGACGCCCCGGGCCGAAGGGGAACTCCCGCCCCGTCGGACGGTAGCCACCGGCTCCACGCTCCCCATCCGCAGACCCCAAACCGAGGCTTGGCCCCATGATCGTACGCTTCGACAAGTGCCTTCCGCCCCTCATGCTCTTGCTCCTCGCCGGAGGATGCGGATCGGGGGATCCTGAACCGGGGGACCGCGGGGGAGCGGATGATCCCGACGGCGCCCTTCCGTCGGCGACCTACGTCCTGCAGGACTCGACCCACCGGGTGGCCGTGATCGCGGGGCTCTCAGGTCCCGAAGCGGTTCGCTACGACCCTGACCAGGACGTGTATTTCATCTCCAACTTCAACGGCAACGGGGATCAGCGAGACGGCAACGGGTTCATCAGCCGCGCGGCGGCGGACGGGTCGATGGAGGTCCTTCGCTTCATGCAGGGGACCGAAGCCCGACCCCTGCACGCGCCGCGGGGAATGTACATCTCCGGCGACATCTTGTGGGTCGCGGACATCGACGGACTACACGGGTTCAACCGCGAGGACGGCGCCCACGTGCATTTTGTCGACCTCTCGGGCTTCGACCCCGGGTTTCTCAACGATGTAGCGGCGGGCCCCGACGGAGCGCTCTATCTGACCGACACGGGCTCCCGGGCCCGGCTGTACCGGATCGAGGACCTCACCGCCGAGCTCGCGCTGGAGGACCCCGCGTTGGGGCCGCCCAACGGAATCACCTGGGACGCAGGGGAGGCCCGTTTCCTCGTCGCCCCCTGGGGCGCAGGGGGAAGCATCAGCGCCTGGCGTCCCGGCTCCCCTGAGCTGGAACCTCTCGCGGCGGCACCCGAGGGCCAGATCGACGGCATCGAGGTCGTTCAGGGCCAGATCGTTGTGGCCAGCCAGAGTGACCGGCGGCTACACATCGTGGAGAACGGCGTTCTCCACCCGGTCATCGCTGTTCCGGGCGACCCGGCCGACATCGGCGTCGACACGCGGCGGAGCCGTATCGCGGTGCCCTACATCGGGCTGAACCGGGTGGATATCTGGGACTGGCGTCCGACGGGGACGGAACAGCCGTGAGGGAAATCCAACTAGAGCGTCTGGCCTGGCCCGAGATCCGGGCAGCCCTCGAGCGTGGCTTTGAGACGGTGGTGTTCGCCTGCGGCGCCACGGAACAACATGGACCGCACCTGCCTCTGTTGGTCGACGCCGAAATCGGCACGCGGACGGCCGTCGAAACAGCCAGGAGACTGGGCAAATGCCTGGTCGCGCCCACCGTCAGGATTGGGTGCTCGGATCACCACATGGCGTTTGCGGGCACGCTCTCCTTCCGCCGCGCAACCTTCGACGCGGTGGTCACCGACTATTGCCGGAGCCTGGCTCACCACGGGTTCCGGAGGATCTGTATTTTCCCCTCTCACGGCGGAAACGTGGCCCCTCTCAGTGCCCTCGAGCCTACGCTCCGGAACACCGTGGGTGACGGGACCGAGGTGATCGTGGACACGGATCTCATGGGGCTCATGGCGGTCTGGACCGAAGGGGTCGAGGCTGCCGCGGGTCTCGGTGACAAGGTCGGGGGCCACGCCGACATCGCCGAAAGCTCGATCCTCCTCAACATCACGCCCGACCTCGTACAGGAAGGGAAAGCAGAACGGGGCTACGTCGCCGAGCTCACCCACGAGGACCTGGGGCAGATCATCGCCGAAGGACTCCACACCGTGACCCCCAACGGAATCCTGGGAGACGCCCGTGGCATGAGCCGGGAGATCGGTGCCCACCTCATCGACAAGATGGCGGAGCGTCTCGAGGAGGTCTTCCGGCCCGTTTGATGCTTCCGCCGGGTAGGGCGACCAACCGCCGGCGGTCGGTCCGCGCCCCCAAACGTCCTGGGGACCGTATGGCGCCCCTTGTCGGAGGGAGGGTATGCTCCGCCATGCTGCGGTTCACGATGGTCCCGCGACACCGGATTCCGTTTATGGCCGACGCGTCCCTGGCGCGCCGGAGCCTTCCATGCCATGACAGCCGCCCATTTTGCTCTCTTCGTCCTGATCGTACTGGCCGCCTTCGATCTTTGGATCGGAGTCGCGAACGACGCCGTCAACTTCCTCAATTCCGCCTTTGGCTCGAAGGCTGCCTCCCGACGCGTCATCGTGGTAATCGCGGTGGCCGGCGTGATCCTGGGGGCCCTGACTTCGAGTGGCCTCATGGAGGTCGCGCGCAACGGTGTCTTCGACCCGGGCCGATTCACCGACCCCGAAACCGGGGCCATCATGCTCAGCGCCATCCTGGCGATCTACCTGGGGGTAATGACCGCCGACGTCCTGCTTCTGGACCTCTTCAACACCTTTGGCCTGCCCACGTCCACGACCGTGTCCATCGTCTCCGAGCTGGTCGGCGCCTCGATCGCGGTTGCCTTGTGGTCCTCGAGCTCCGGCGTTCCCGACGCCCTGAGCGTCATCAACGCGGGCCCCGTCCTCGGGATCTATGCGGGGATCTTCACGTCGGTGCTGGTGGCGTTCGTCGTCTCGGCCGTCGTCATGTGGCTCCTCCGGCTGCTCTATGGCCGAGAGGTCTCACGCTCATTCCAACGCTGGGGGTGGGTCTGGACCGGCCTGTCGCTCAGCGCCCTGTCCTACTTCGTCGTGTACAAGGGCCTCCGAGGCACGTCGCTGCTGAGCGCCGGCCAGTTCGCGCAACTCGAGGAACTGCTCCCGATGCTGCTTGGAGGCTCCTTCGTGGCCGCAGCGACCCTGGGACTCGTGTGGCGGCATCGTTGGAGGATGGTGCTGAAGGCGGTCATTCTCGTCGCCACCGGCGCCCTGGCCGTCTCGTTTGCCGGGAACGATCTCGTGAACTTCATCGGGCCGTCGGTAGCGGCCGCTCAGGCGGTACTGGTGGAAGGCGTGGACCTGAGCGGACGGGTCCCGACGCCTCCGTGGGCACTCGTACTCGCGGGATTGATCATGGCCACCGCCCTGGTGACCTCCAAGAAGGCCCGCCGGGTCACCGACACCGAAATCCGCCTGGCCGCCACCGGGGGAACGGCGGAACAGCAATTCGGGGGTCATTGGCTGAGTGGGAGAATCGTCGCCGCCGGCGCCTGGCTCGGGTCCGGCATTCGGATCCTCGTACCTCGTCGGCTCCTGGCTTTGCTGTCCCGCCGGACGGACCCCGCGCCCGTTTCTCCCGGCGACCCCCCCTATGATCTGCTTCGGGCGAGCGTGAACCTGGTGGTTGCCAGCACGTTGATCTCCCTCGGAACCGCACGGGGCCTCCCTCTTTCCACCA
>JAHEKK010000178.1:0-1781 GCA_024638395.1 Gemmatimonadota bacterium
GTCCGCTGAATCCGGCCGTCCCGCTCAACGGCAAGAACAAAGCGGCCCCACAACCGAAGCTGTGGAGCCGCTGATCGGGACGGCCGGATTCGAACCGGCGACCCCCTGAACCCCATTCAGGTGCGCTACCGGGCTGCGCCACGTCCCGTCCCCCGGTTTCAAGGGACCACAAACATAGTGCTGCCGGTGAGGGCTCGGTAGGGCCGCACCGAACAGAGACGACGGCCTCGACTCGAGGGTCGCGACCGCCGCCTGTCCACTGCTGTCGCAGCGGCCTCAGTAGGCCAGCGCCGCCGCTCCCATCTCGAGCCGATACCCGATGCCCCGCACCGTCGTGACGAACCGGGGCTCCGAGAGGTCCTTCTCCAGCTTCTTACGGAGTCGGTGGATGGTGGCCTCGAGCACGCCCTCGCGGGGCGATCCACCCCAGATGTCCTCCATGAGCTGTTCCCGGCTGACCACCCGTCCGCCTGCGCGGATGAGGCGGTTGAGCAGCTCGAATTCGCGACCTGTCAGCGACACCGGAGCTCCGCCGTTCAGCACTCGGCGGCTGCTCATGTCGATCTTGAAATGACCGACACGCACCTGATCGCCCCCCCTCCCTTCGGTCGCAGGTGGGGCGATCCGCTGGCGGTTTGCCAGCACGTGGGCCCGCAGAAGGATGGCGGACACCGAGTGGGGCGGGGGCAGGACATCGTCTGCCCCTCGCATCAGCGCTTCGGTGGCGAGCTGACGGTCGGCCCTGTCTGCCAGAAACAGGACACTCAGGTCCGGGTTCATCTCCCGAAGCTCCGTGAGGAAGTCGAAGGGGTCCTGGTCCGTGATCCCGGCTCCGACGACCACGAGGGTCGGAGGAAACCGGCTGACCTCGTCCAGGGCATGGACCGACCGCTCGAAGCCGTAGGCCCGCACGCCCTCCTCTTCCAGGGCAAGACCGAGGGTGTGGGTCAGCCTCCCGCATCCTACCAGAACGGTGGAGATGGACGCCCCGGGTCTCGCCTCCCGTGATCGCTCTGCCGCGACCGACCTCACTGGAGCAATCATCGCCACCGCCTCCTCCGCAACAGCCAACACTCGCTCCACGTCGTCATGGCGCGCCTCCTCCCGTCGTCCACGTCATCCCATTGCGCCTGCGGCGCGTCCCCCTGGACGCACCAAGCGGGTATACGCCACAGCGGCCAGGGGACTACATCCGCGTCCTGCACCGCTGCCGCTCAACCCTCACGCACCTCCCAAGAACCACCCCTCACATCCAATACGACTCGGTTCAGGCAAGAAAAGTTGCAGGAGTCGCCGCGATGCGGCTCGCATGTGGCCGTCGCTAACTGACTGGCTTGGGCGGTGCGGTCTGAAGTGGGCTAGTCGAGCGGTGGGGTGCGGCGGTGCCAATCCGTGGCCTCCTGGTAGGCATGACCCACGCGAAGGATCAGCTCTTCGGCGAATCCCGCGCCGTAGATCATGAGACCGATCGGGAGTCCCTCTGATGTGAATCCGCACGGCACGCTCAAGCCACAGAGGCCCAGGATGTTGCCGACTGTAGTGTTCCGGAGATACAGGAGGTTGTACTTCAGGTAGGTCTTGAGATCCTCATCCGCGGCCGCCAGGGGCTTGGCCGCGATGGGCGTGGTCGGGCAGAGGAGCGCGTCCCATCCGCCCAGGGCCTCCCGCGTCTCCGCCCTGAGTCGATCCCACGCGTCGACCGTCTCCAGGTAGTCCGCGGCCGAGATCGACCGACCGGTCGCCAGCCGGGTGCCCACGACGGGGTCGAGCTCTTCCAGGTG
>JAHEKK010000178.1:1791-6668 GCA_024638395.1 Gemmatimonadota bacterium
TCAGCGCCACAGCGCGCTCCGCCTCGCCGAACTCGATGGACTCGACCTGGGCACCGAGCTGGGCCAACACCGTCCCCGCCGTCCGAACGGCGGCGGCGACCTCCGGGTCGGCGTCGCCCCAGAAGGTCCCCTCCGCAAAAGCGATGCGCATTCCCGTCACGCCGGCCGCGAGGCTCCCGAGGACATCGTCGGGCTCCCGGCCGTGCGTGCTGTCATCGCGGGCGTCAGGCCCGGCCATAGCAGCATAAAGGCGCGCGGCGTCCTCGACCGTCCGGCACAGTGGTCCCACCGAGTCGAGGCTCTTCGAGAGGGGATACACGCCGGCCCGGCTGACCCGGCCAACGGTCGTCTTGAGGCCGGTGATTCCACACAGCGCCGCTGGGATCCGCACCGAGCCGCCCGTGTCCGTTCCCAGCGCCGCGGGGACCAGGCCGGCAGCGACCGCGACCGCCGATCCGGAGCTCGAGCCGCCGGGCAAGTAGTGCTCGGACGCCCACGGATTGCGAGGCGTGCCGTGGTCGTGGTTCACACCGGCACCGCCGTACGCGAACTGGACCGTGTTCGTCTTGCCCATCAGGACCATGCCGGCCGCGCCGAGGCGCTCCACCACGGCCGCGTCCTCATCCGCGACGTTGTCCGCAAGGAGCGAGGACCCGGCCGTCGTAGGGAGCCCTTTGACATCGATCAGGTCCTTCACCGCGTAGGGTATGCCGTGGAGGGGGCCCACGCTCTCACCTCGGCCCAACGCGGTCTCGGCCTTCAGGGCTTCGGCGCCTGCCCGATTGCCGGGAATCATGCGGAACGCGTTGAGGTGCGGGTCCAGGGCGTCGGCGCGTGACAAGAAGTGGTCGAGGAGCTCGACCGGCGACAGATCGCGACTCTGTATCAGGCGTGAGAGCTCGCGGAGGGACCGGTAGTGCAAAGGTGTGCTCATGGACTCATGCCTGGGGCCGCCGGGGCGCTCGCGCAAGGGTCCCGAGAGACCTCCGAATCGCGTAGGACGGGCATGCCCGCAGGACGGGTGGCAGACCCGGACGAAACCTGCGCCGGGCTTGCAGAAAGGCCGGTCCGAAACAGGGCGTCTCCAGGGTTGACACTTCCCCGGAGCGGCGACTAACTTAACACCCCTTGTTGCGGGGTGGAGCAGTCTGGTAGCTCGTCGGGCTCATAACCCGAAGGTCGCGGGTTCGAATCCCGCCCCCGCTATTTGAGAGGAAGCGTCGCCAGTGGCGGCGCTTTCGTGACGTTGGACAGGTACCCGCGTGTGCGGGCCGACCTGTGAAGGGCCCGAAGTTTCGGGCGGGTGGGGCACGCCGGAGGTCGGACCGACCGGTGCGGCTCGCAGGCGCCGCCCCAGGCTCAGGAGCCCGGGTGGCCTTTTCGGCTAGGTAGCTCAGTTGGTAGAGCACGCGGCTGAAAACCGCGGTGTCGGCGGTTCGATTCCGTCCCTAGCCATCAGCGCCCGCCGAGGGCAGTTCGGGGTGGGTGCTCGTAGGTCCGTAGCTCAATTGGTAGAGCACCGGTCTCCAAAACCGGCGGTTGGGGGTTCGAGTCCCTCCGGGCCTGTGTCGAGGTGGCCGGTTCCCGCTGTCCGGGAGCCCCCATCGTCTAACGGCTAGGACACCACTCTTTCAAGGTGGAGACCGGGGTTCGATTCCCCGTGGGGGCATTGAGGGCGCCGGTACCTGGGTCCTTCGTAGGAACGGGGGCTGTAGCTCAGTTGGTTAGAGTGCCGGTCTGTCACACCGGAGGCCGCGGGTTCGAGTCCCGTCAGCCCCGCTGGATCGCTGATTTGAAAAGCAGGTGACGGATGCCGACCCTAGCAGGGGGCGTCCGACTCACCGACCAGGTCGTCGGAATGCGTTGGGGCTGTAGCTCAGTTGGGAGAGCGCCTGAATGGCATTCAGGAGGTCAGGGGTTCGATTCCCCTCAGCTCCACTGTTTCTCGCTGAGAGAACCCGGCTCGGGTGGCGGAATTGGTAGACGCGCAGGATTCAGGATCCTGTCGGGGTTACCCCGGTGAGGGTTCGAGTCCCTCCCCGAGCATTCTTTGGCCGGGCCCAGCACGGAGGGGACCCGGTCAGCAGGGCCGGAAACATGTGGTTGCCCACGTGCTGGAATTGGTAGACAGGCTGGTTTGAGGGACCAGTGTCGGAAACGACGTACAGGTTCGAGTCCTGTCGTGGGCACTTTTGGCGTCGATATTTGGAGCAGGCTCGGCGTTGGGCTGCGGACTGCGGATCTTGCGGCGTATCTCGATACGCCTCAGATCCTCGCCTTGCCCGCCTTGATCTGCACCAAATCTCTTAGCCAAAAGCACCACCCGCTGGGGCGGTCGACCGATTCCGACCGGACTGGTCGGCGAAACAGAAGTCAGCGTGCGCCCGTAGCTCAATTGGATAGAGCGTCTGGCTACGGACCAGGAGGTTGGGGGTTCGAGTCCTCCCGGGCGTATTTGATTCCCTGGTTGGGGAAGCGGGTCGGGAGGGCGCGTAGCTCAGTTGGTTAGAGCGCTACGTTGACATCGTAGAGGTCAGAGGTTCGAGTCCTCTCGCGCCCATGTACGGCGACGAGCTCGATTCGCCGATAAGACAGAAGTCGATAAGGCAGACATAGTCGGGGCCGTAGCTCAGTTGGGAGAGCGCTAGAATCGCACTCTAGAGGTCAGGGGTTCGACTCCCCTCGGCTCCACTGGCGCAGACGCCACCATAGCTCAGCTGGTAGAGCACGTCATTCGTAATGACGGGGTCCTCGGTTCAAGTCCGAGTGGTGGCTCTTGTCGCCGGCCAGGGTGGGTTCGACGACCCGAGCCGGTGGCAATGAAGGTGCAGGTTGGATAGCCCCGTGGTGTAATTGGCAACACGTCTGACTCTGGATCAGAAGAGTCCTGGTTCGAGCCCAGGCGGGGCTACTTGACAGAACGGCCCGAGCGAGGCAAGCGTCCGGGTGCGGTACGCATTGGAGGGGTGGCCGAGTGGCTTAAGGCGGCGCCCTGCTAAGGCGTTGGCGAGAGATCGCCTCGTGGGTTCGAATCCCACCCCCTCCGTTCCAATCCCGCGGTTGGCGGCGCCAGCCGGGCCTGGCGGACTCCGTTCGAGGGGCCGCCCAGGAACCGCGAGGTTCCCTTGCCTCAGCCTTGGTTTCGGACGGGTGGCCGAGTGGCTTAAGGCGCACGATTGGAAATCGTGTGGGGCTAAACACCCTCGTGGGTTCGAATCCCACCCCGTCCGCTCGCAGGAAGGCCCCAACGGGGACGTAGGCCTTGGGGTGAACGGCAGCAAACGGGGCGTGGCTCAGTCCGGTAGAGCGCTGCGTTCGGGACGCAGAGGTCCCCGGTTCGAATCCGGGCGCCCCGACTTGAAAGATAGAGACCAACCGGCTGACGGCGCCCGGGTTCGAACGAACGGTTCGAGCCGAGCGGCCTGGAAAGGATAGAGCGAAGGCGAATCAAGGGGATGGTCCGCGAGACGATCGAGGATCGGCGCAGCCGACCGCAGATCAATCCGGGCGCCTCGACTACCGCTCCGGAGCGGTGGCAGAATGGTATTGCACCCGCCTCGAAAGCGGGCGCCCTAACGGGCTTGGGGGTTCGAATCCCTCCCGCTCCGCTTCCAACGACCGAAAGGCCCCCGGGATCACGCCGATCCCGGGGGCCTTTTCGCGCCCGCACGTCCCTCCTGCTGCTCCACGGAGTGCGCCCTTCAAGCCAATGGATGGTCCCTCGCCCGGACCGTCAGCCCCAGAGGTGTCCCAGGTACCGCCCCGGTGCGTTGAGGAAGTCCCGCATCAGCGACACGGACTCCAGATCCTCGTAGGACACCCGCGCCGCGGGCCGCTCGTCGAACGAGTAGATCACCGATCCCGGGATGGCCATGAGGATTGGGGAGTGGGTGGCGATGATGAACTGCGAGTCCTGCTCCACCATGTCGCGGAGCATGGCGATGAGTGCCAGCTGGCTCTGGGGCGACAACGCCGCCTCGGGCTCGTCGAGCAGGTAGAGGCCACCGGGCACGAACCGGGCGCCGAACAGCTTCAGAAAGCTCTCGCCGTGAGAGTTGGCGTCCAAACCGTCGCCATATTTCTGCTCGATCTCATGCACGGAGCGTCGGGCCGGACCTTGTGCCAGCATCCGCGCCATTGGCGAGTGGTCCTTGAAGCGCTCTGCCATCTCCTCGGCCTCGGTCTCAAACCGGGCCCGCATCTCGGTCATGCTCCGCGCGAATCCGAAGAAGTCCTCGGCCCTCAGGAAGAATCCTCGGTGCGTCTGCTGCCTCCACGCGAGCCGAAGACAACGGGTGAGGCGTCTTTGCGCTTCGAGGCTGGGATCAGTGGACGCGCTGCGGCTGCCGACGGTGGGTAGTGAGGTCGCTGCGGCTAGCGCCTCCATGAGCGTGGATTTGCCGGATCCGTTCTCGCCGACGAAGAAGGTGATCGGCGCCTCGAACGTGAGGGCCTCGAGGCCCTGGAGGGCCGGTATATGAAAGGGGAAGCTCCGGGGGGCCTCGCCCTCGGGGATCTGGATACCGACGCGGGTCAGGTGTAGGGGGTCGGGCACGGCCTCTGACGGAAGGGGTTCGCATTCGCACGGATCCCAGGGGGATTCCGCGGCGCGCCGACGCCCATCGGTCTATCGGGGACTTGGCCCACAGGGCGGCGGCGGGACGAGTCATTATGGCCCGGGTACGCGTTGGGCGGCCAGGGCCCCGGAGGGCCCCGACCGCCCCGGGAGTGGCGGGAGGCGGCTGTTGAGTTCACGGCTGGCCGGTCACCAATGCCGGCGGCGTCACCTTCGTCTTCTGCTTGGAGCCGAAGCGTGCGTCGGGCGGGATCTCCGCCAGGAGGTCCTCGAAGCGTGCCCGTTGCTCCTTCGTGAACTC
>JAHEKK010000179.1 GCA_024638395.1 Gemmatimonadota bacterium
CCGTTCCAGCGACGCACCGGTCGTCATCCTCGGCGGGGGACGCGTGGGGAGAGGCGCGGCAGCGGCCCTGGCGGAGCGCGGATTGGCCTTCTGCATCGTGGAGCGCAACCCCGATCGCGTTCGACTGCCGGAAAACAGCGTGATCGGCAACGCTGCCGATCTGCCCATCCTGGAGCAGGCGGGGATTCGCGACGCACCTACGGTCATGGTGACGACGGCCAACGACGCGACGAACATCTACTTGACGATATACTGCCGCCGCCTTCGCCCGGACGTCCAGATCATCAGCCGGGCGACCCTGGAGCGGAACGTCTCGACCCTGCACCGAGCCGGCGCCGACTTCGTCATGTCGTATGCCTCCATGGGCGCCAGCGCGATTCTGAACGTCGTGGAGCGGGACGACCTCGTGATGGTCGCCGAGGGACTGGACCTGTTCCGTGTGCCCGTGCCGAGCACGCTTCGGGGCGTTCCCCTACGGGAGTGCGGAATCCGCGAGGATACCGGCTGTCACGTGGTGGCCGTGCAGGACCGGGGGGTCGTCCACCCGGGCCCCTCAGCCACCGCGCCCCTTCCCGCCGCCGACGGGAGCGAGCTGATCCTGGTGGGTACCACGGAGAACGAGGTTCGCTTCAGGGAGCGCTTCGGGGTGACGCGGTCTTGAGAAAGAGGCCCGGACACCTGAGGTGCCCGGGCCCCCCTCCCTGCTCCGCCCGCTCCACGCATTCGAGGGTAGGAACCCTTGGCTAGGAGAAGAGCCCCTCGAAGTGCGCGAGGCAGGCGCCCCACCCCTCCTCATGACCGGCTTTCGCCTCGGGGGCTGGGAAGCCCTCGTGGACCAGGACGACTTCCGTGGCGTCTCCCTTGGCTTCGAACTCCACGATGACGACGGTTTCACCCATTGCGTTGTCGTCTTCCTTCCAATCCCACGTGTAGACGAGCCTGCGGGGGGGGTCGATCTCCCGGTACGTCCCGAACGCCGTATGGCGGGTGCCCTCGACCTCCATGATGAGAGTGTACGCACCCCCTACCCTGAAGTCGGCGGCGATGTCCTTCACGCCACCGGGCTGTGGGCACGACCATTTCTTCATTTGCTCGGGCTGGGTCCAGGCGTCCCAAACCGCCTGTCGGTCCGCCTGGATCAGGCGGGTCAAACGCAAGCTGTTCGCTGTCTCGACACTCATCCGTTCTCTCCACGTCGGTTATGCAGCCGCTCGCTACCCTTCCCCTTCTCCTCCAGGTAGGCTGCCAGCGAGTCGAGCTGCTGGGTCCAGTAGGTGCGATGCACTTCGATCCAATCCCTCGCTACGTCGATCGAGGCCGGATCAAAGAAGCACCGGTGCACGCGGCCATCCTTCTCCCGTCGAATCAAGCCGGCGTCCGACATCACCTTGAGGTGCTTCGAAATCGCCATCAGCGACACATCGAAGGGCTCCGCCAGCTCGGTCACGGACGCACTTCCCGACCGGACGAGCCGGGTCAGGATGGCGCGGCGCGTGGGATGGGCCAGGGCGGCGAACGTCCGGTCCAGCTTGTCGTCGGAAAAGGCGACCACGTGCGACTCCATTAGTAAACCAATTAGTTTAGTATAGGCCAGCCCGGGGAACCCCACAAGCGGCGCTGCCCACGAGGGATCGCCGGGCGCCACCCCACTCCCGGAGTTTGGCTCCCTCCGCCTCAACCCGGATCGCACGCCTTCCGCCTGGCCCGCGCACTGCGGTAGGTTCCAGTCTCCCATCCCCTGCCCCTCCATCCCCCGCCCACTTCCTCCCTGAACACCCCCGACCACCAGGCCCAGGCGGACTGTGAGGTCCGTCGCGTCCGGCGCCGCCTTCGGCGGATTCTGAACGAAGGGGCTTCGCTTCGTCCTGCCGGATCGGCGCGGTCCGACCCGGAAGTCCTCCTCCGAAGGTACGCGCCTGTGTGCGCCGTGGATCTCTTCCAGGTCACGTACTACTTGAGCGGATATCTGTATGACGAAGCCCTGGGATTTTTTGTGGGCTTCCTGGTTCTCCGGGACCCCAGCGGCCGGGCCCGGCGGGAGGTCTACCCCAGGATCTTCTACAAGGACTCCTCACTCATGTGGCGAGTGGCAAGTCACTACGTCCACGACACCGACGAATACTGGATCGGAAAGGGGGACGTCCAGCACATCAGGGTCGGGGAGCACGAGTACGTATGCAGCGTGGAGGAGACCACCAATCTTCCCCTCGAGATTCAGGCCGCCTTCGACGAAGCCCGTGTGGCCCGACCTGCGAAGCGGGACGACCATGCCGTGGAGCTGGTGTTGCGACGGGCACCGTCGGGGAGGATCAAGCCCTACGCCGACTTCATCGCACCCCGGCGCCGAAATACGGTGCGCATCAATGGCGGCCGCCCCGTGGCTCGATTCACACGCCGCGGCGATCCGACGAGCCTGCGGTTCACCAAGGGATACGAACCGGATCTGGAGAGGGGTGTGGTGGGCCGATCCGTAAGCGGCAGCCAGTTCTTCGGAGGAGAGCTGCGCAAGTTCCGGGTGCTCTCAACGAACCGGAAGATCCAGTACATGTTCTTCGCGTCTCCGACCCACGCGTGGCTGAATCCACCCCAGGCGCTGACCCTTGAGCTTTCCACCTACGGCGTCCGCCCGGTGGACGTGGCGGCCCCCGACGACCTGTTCGTGCCCGGGTACGAGTATCACGAAGTGGACGAGGACGGGCGCGTGACCCATAGCCAGATTCCCCCGGGGTACGCGGGAGACCCCCACCCCGAGGACCCCCACCGCTATGATGCGTCCCGGTGGCTGGAGGCTCTTCCCATCGTCAGGGAGTTCCGTCGCCGGCTCCTCTGACGGAGGGGTGGGCTTGGGTCTTGGTGCCCGTCAGCCGGGCAAGCGCGCCAGTCCGGCCTCGATCTCCCTGACCAACAGGCGGAAGCCCGCCGGCGAGTAGTGGCCGTCCAGGCCGAAGGGGAAGAGGGCGGCGGGATCGGGGTGGTCCTGGAAGACGCCGGTGGGATCGATGGCGACAATCCCAAGGTCCCGAACGAGCGTCAGGATCTTTTCCTTGTGGGGCGTTGCGAGGTCGGGCTCCATGATGCGCTGCCACGACGGGAGATAGACAAGGACGAGCTCTCCGCCCCAGCCGGCCACGTCATCCCGGGCCCGCGTAAGCACGGAGTCCAGGAGGGGGCCGTCCCAGGGGAAGGGACGCCTGGTTCCCTGAGCCTGCGACAGGACCCGAATGCGCCCCCGGATTCTTTGCAGCTTGGCCCAGGCGACCACCGGGTGGTCGGGGCCGGCCCGTCGCCGGGCCATCCTGCGTACCCGCGCCATGGCCCGCTGGTCGTCTTGGCGGCGGAGCTCGAGAATCCGGGTCCGGAGCTCCCGGTCCAGCGTGGTTTGCAGTGCCTTGAGTCCTTGTCGGTACCCTGGATCGAGGTACCGGCGGAGGTCTTCCATTTCGCCCTCGATACGAAGGTCCTCCGTGTCGTTCTCACCGAACAGCAGCCACAGCACCACCTTCGGCCGGAGGTCCGCTCCGTACTCCCGTAGAAGTCCCAGCTCCGAGAGGGGCCCCGCCGCCTCCAAGCCCAGATTGACGACGGGGCCCCGGCCCACCGTTAGAAGTCCGGCCACCGTCTGGGCGCGGGGCACGCACCACCCGTGGGCAAAGGAGTCACCGACGACGGCGACCGCGACGGAGTCCAGCCCGTGGACCCCGGCCTCGTTGTTCAACCCATGCTCGTCGGCCTCGTACGTCACCCACTCGCCGGACTCGTTGCAGAGCAGCGTCGGAACGCGAGACACTCCCGCCAGGGGACGGAGGACCCGAGGGGGTCCCGCGCCGTCCTGCAGCGGGATTCCCTCGCCCGCACCGAAAGTCCGGGCGGGCACGGCGGGCCAGATCGTATCTCCCTCAGCCGCCCGCTCGTTGAAGACCTGGAGGGCCGAACGGGGGTCGAAGGGCTGTCCCTCCCGCAGGGCCTGCAGACAGCGACGATCGAGGGAAGCCGGCCCCGGACACGCCTCCCGGACCCGGGCGGCGGGCACGCCGTCGACGAAGAGCCGATCCCAACCGTGGAGCAGTGCCTCTCCGGCGTAGAGGGCCACCAACGCGGAGGCGCCGAGGAGCACCGCGTTTCCACGCCACCGGTTCATGCCCCGGCACTCCTTGAAGAACGTCACGCTCGCGAGAGGGAATGCTAATACCGGGAAGGGGCCGGGCGTAGCCGACAGCGTGGTCTTTGGAGTGGAACGGAGGCGGGTAAGCGCGCCGTCACCGCTCCACGCTGGCCTCAACCTCCTGGAGCCATCGTTGATTCCCTTCGACGTCCACGTTCCCCACCATGCGGTCCCTGGCTTCGGCCAGCCACGCCGCAGCCGCCGCGTGATCACCCAGGGCACTGTGGGATTGGGCCTGGCCCAGGTAGGGCGCGGCCGCGTAGGGATGATCCGTCCCGTAGACCTCGGGGATGGACACCTCCAGAGACTGGAACAAGGAAAGCGCTTCGGACGGTCGGTCCGCGGCAAGCAGCGCCCGACCCAGGCTGATGGTGACCCGAACAGCCCCCTGGCTGCCCTCCCCGTCCAGGCGCGCGAACATGGCCGCCGCCGCTTCGTAGGCTCCCACGGACTCGGAGGGGTCCACAGAGAGCTCGCCCACCCGGGTCAACCCCGTGGCGACCTCCGGGTGGTCACCGCTGTACAACCGCGAGTACACGTCCAATGCCCGGCGGGCGAGATCGAGGGCCTCGGCCCGGCGCCCGTCGCGCTGTAGCAACCCCCTCCGCTGATCCAGCAAGTAGGCCGTAAGGGGATGGTCGCCGAGACGGGTCGACGCGATCTGGTATCCGCGGGTCAGCACCGAGTCGGCTTCCCGGGTGCGTCCAAGACGACCCAACGCCGCCCCGTAGCTCTGAAGCGACCAAGCGAGATCGATGTCGAGTGGGCCCCCCAGTTCCTCATAAGCCTCCGCGATCTCCGCGGACATCTCGGCCGATCGCTCCCAATCGCCCAGCCACGCGTGTCCCACCGCGACGTTGCGAAGAGCGAACAGGGTGCGGCGGTGTCGAGGGCCAAGGGCGGCCTCCAGGATGCGGGCCGACTCCTGGGCCCACTCGAGGGACTCGTCCCGGCGTCCCTGCGCACCCACGGCGTTGCCGAGATTGTTGGCGGTGACGGCAATGGCCCGGTGGTTTGAGGGGTAGAGGGTCCGTCGAATCGCCATCGCTTCGACACACAAGGCCTCCGCCTCTTCAAACCGGCCCAGCGTGGTATATACACCGCAGAGATCGTTCAACGACCGAGCAAGTCCCGCGGAGTCCGCCCGGATCTTCCGCCAGCGATCGACCGACTCTTCGAGCCGCGCCTCGGCTTCCTCCATGTCTCCCTGCTGGTGCCGGATCCACCCCAGGAGCCCGAGGGAACCGGCAAGATCCGTGTCAGGGTCCCCCGAGACGAGTTGCCTTCGTTCCTCCACGGCCCGCTCCGCCCACCGTCGGGCCTCTTCGAAGATGCCCAGGCGCTCGTAGCCGTCGGCGAGCACGTGAAACATCTCGGCCCGCAGGATGGGTTGGTCGGCGTAGAGAACATCAACCTGACGAGCTCTGGCGTCGAGGACCTGGCGAACGGTGACTGAATCGCCGGCCACATCGTCGCCGCCTGCGCTGCCGAAGGACTCGAGGAGGAAGCCCTGCACCTCACGCGCTCGGTCACGATCCGACTCGAGCTGGGCGGCCTGCTCACGAATGAGCCGATTCTGTCGGAGCGTCCCGATCGTCGATCCGGCGAGGGTAATCACCAACGCAGCCACCGCTGCTACGGCGGCCCGGTTCCGTCCCACGAACTTCTTCAGCCGGTAGGTCACGGACGGCGCACGCGCACGTACGGGCTCGCCGTTCAGATAGCGCTCCAGGTCGTCGGCAAGTGCGGCCGCTGAGACGTACCGTTCGGCGGGGTCATGGGCCATCGCCTTCAGCACGATGTTGTCCAGTTCCGACCGGAGTGCCCGCTCGATTCCCGCGGGCGTGAGCCTTCGACGGTCACCGATTTCCTCGGCGGTGGGGCCGTCGGGACCGCTTCCGTCTCTCGTCACGGTCATGGAGCTGGGCGCCGAAGGTGGACCGGGGTCCAGCCCCTTCGCTCGCGCCGCCGCTCGGGCCGCAGGGAAGGCACGGTGCCCGGCCAGAAGCTCGTAGAGCACCGCCCCCAGGGCGAAGACGTCAGCCGCCGTGCCCACGGCTTCTCCCCTGAGCTGCTCCGGCGCCGCGTAGGCCGGGGTGGCGAGACGCAGCCCGGTGCGGGTGAGGTCGCCTTGATCCTCACCGAGGAGCTTCGCAATCCCGAAATCCAGGAGCTTGGGATCACCGCCCGGCGTGACGAAGATGTTGTCGGGCTTCAGATCTCGGTGCACGATGAGGCTGGCGTGGGCGTACTGAACCGCGAGGCACACACGCCGGAACAGCTCCACCCGTTGCCGGATGGTGAGGCGCTCACGATCCGCGAATCGGTCGATCCTCTCTCCCTGGACATACTCCATGGCGACAAAGGGCCTGCCGTCCGGAGTGGTACCCCCACTGAGAAATCGTGCGATTCCGGCGTGCTCCAATTGGGCCAGAATCGACCGCTCGCGGGCGAAACGCTCGAAGAAGTCGCGAGGCATTCCCATGTG
>JAHEKK010000180.1 GCA_024638395.1 Gemmatimonadota bacterium
GTTCGCCAGCCCTTGCGGCAGCCTGTAGGGCATGCAGGGGAAGGCCCAGTTGGCGGGCAAGGGGTTTGAGCTCCTTGGCGCGAACCTGCTCCTGTTGCATGTGCAGGGGAAACAGGAGCGGCAGGGCACCGCTCCCCTCGATGTCGAGGTGTGAAGCCACGAGCTGAGAGGACGCCGGGATCAAGGGACAGTAGTGGTTATGGGTCTGCCCACGCGGCGGATCCTCGCGGTCCATGATGCTCGGAAGGAACACGTAGTCCAGATCTCGCTCCATCAGATCGAGGACGTGTCCGTACACCAGCTTCACCGGGAGGCAGCACTCCGGCTCCGCATGGTCCTGGGTATCCCGGATCGTCTTGGGGCTGGTGGCTCCCGACAGCACCACGTCCATACCGAGCTCCGCGAAGAAGGAGCGCCAGTATGGGAAGAGCTCGTTGAAGATCAGGGAGCGGGGGATCCCGACCCGCGACCGTCCGGGGGTTCTGCCGGCCGGCTCTTCGTAGTCGGCGAGGAGCAGCGACTCCCGTTCGGCGAAGAGGTCGCAGAGGTCTTCCTGTAGGTCCTTGGGCCCTCGCCCCGCCTCCTCGAACTTGTCACACCGAGCCCCGTAGTAGATGGGCGGCTCGTCGCCGATCACGACCTTCTTGATCTCACACAGATTCGGACACGCCTGGCAGATGAACGTACTCGCATCGTACTCCCATTCGGTCAGGTTGAAGCCACGGAACGTGGAGTCGGCCCCGGTCCCCCGGACCTCCTGGGCCTCGCGAGCCAGGATGGCGGCGCCGATGGCTCCCGTGACGTCGGTCTGTGGCGGCACGATGACGTCCTGGCCCAGGATCTGCTCGAAGGCCGAAGCCACGCTATGGTTCAGTGCCACGCCGCCCTGGAACAGCACTCGACGTCCGATCTCCCTGCCGTTGACGACACGGTTCAGGTAGTTGTGGACAATGGAGTACGCCAGGCCCGCGGTGAGGTCCTCAACCGTGGCGCCTCGCTGCTGGTGATGAACGACGTCGGATTCCATGAAGACCGTGCACCGCTCGCCAAGGCAGGCGGGGGTGGGAGCGGACAGGGCCATGCGGGCGAAGTCCTCTTTGATCGAGATATCGAGGCGCTCGGCCTGTTCCTCGAGGAAGGAGCCCGTCCCGGCCGCGCAGGCATTGTTCATGGCAAAGTCCACGACCGCGCCGTTGTGCATCCGGATGTACTTGCTGTCCTGTCCACCGATCTCGAAGATCGTGTCGACGTCGGGGTCGATGGCGGCCGCTGCCCTCGCTTGAGCGGTGATCTCGTTCCGGATGACGTCCGCACCGATGAAGTGCCCGGTGAGATAGCGCCCCGATCCGGTGGCTCCCGCGGCCAACACCCGGGCCTGGAAATCGAGGTCCTTCTCCAGCTCCAACAGCCCGCTTCGCACGGCTTCGAGGGGGTTTCCGGCGGTCATCAGGTACCGGCGGGCGAGAAGCTTGTCCTGTCCGTCGAGCAGTACCAGGCAAGTGCTGATGGATCCCACGTCGACGCCGAGATAGACCTCTACCACCGCCTGCTGGGACGGCCGCCCGTCGGTGGTCAAGGCCGCGGCCGGGACCGGGTCCCGGGGGTTCAGTTGGGGAAGCACCTTCTCCTTGGTGGGCTTCCGGATCGACTCGGCAAGGTGCTCGAAGCCGAGGAAGGGATGGGGTCGGCCCTCTTGCTCCTCATCCATCGCGGTGAGCGCGGCACCGAGAGCCGGCATGATCAGGTGATGCTCGGGTACGATGAGATCACCGGCTTTACATCGCAGGACGGACCGGAACGCCCGGACCACGGCCTCATTGCAGGCAACGCCCCCCTGGAAGAGGATGGGTGGCGTAAACTTTTTCCCCTTCCCGATGACGGTCTTGAAGTTTCTCGCCAGGGCCAGGCACAGCCCTGCCAGGATGTCTGAGAGCGGAGTGCCCTGCTGTTGAAGGTGAATCATGTCCGACTTGGCGAACACGGTACAGCGGCCAGCCACTCGAGCGGGGTTCTCGGAGGCGAGCGCAACAGCCTGAAATTCCTCGTCGATGCGGATTCCCAGTCGTTCGGCCTGCTGATCGAGAAAGGACCCGGTTCCCGCGGCGCATACACCGTTCATCGCGAAGTCGAGCAGTACCATCTGCTGACTGCTCTCGTCCCATTCGACGGACAGGAACTTGCTGTCCTGTCCGCCCAACTCGATCACGGTCCGGGAATGAGGATAGTATTCGCCGACGGCCCTGGCTTGCGTCACCAGCTCGTTGACGTGACATCCGCCAATGATGCCGGAGATAGGGCCACCCCCGGACCCGGTCAGGCCAACCCCGGCGATCTCGAGGCCAGGGTGTCGCTCGGCAAGCCCGTCGACCGCGCCCAGCAAGGTCTGCCGCGGACGACCGTGAGCTCTCAGGTATTGACTCTCCAGGAGAGTCTTGCCCTCATCGAGCACCACCACCTTTGTGGTCGTCGAGCCAACATCGATGCCCAGATACGCCGCGGTCCGAGTCACGGTGACCTCCTCGGGGCCCGAGCGACAATTCCCGGCGAGCCGTCGATAGGCGGCACGGGCTTCAGGAGCGAATGATTCAGATTACCCTACTAGTAGGGTCGGGGATCTTCGTGAAAAGAAATGTCGGACAACCTCCCCACGCTTGGCGGGGGAATTCGTCACGTGGTCCGAGGCACGGGAGGAAGTTGCGCGAGGTGAATCGCCCCTTGCGGACGTCCCCGAACCGTAGGAGGCCGGCGGTCGGCAGCGGCCGAGCGTGCTGAGGCGTGGCCGCTGCCGGGCGACCGACAGGACGTGCGCACTCGTTCCGAAGTGGTCACCACCGCCGGTCGCCCCGCCGCGTTACCCCTCAATCGGTCTGTAAGACAGCCTGGAGCTCGATGGCGATCTTCACCTCGTTCCCCACCAGAATGCCACCGGTCTCGAGGGCCTGGTTCCAGGTGAGGCCGAAATCGCGGCGGTCGATCGTGGTCGTCGCGCTGTACCCCGTACGCTGGCCTCCCCACGGATCGATGCCGTCACCCGTCTCCGTCACCTCCAGCTCGACTTCCCTGGTGACGTCGCGAATCGTGAGATCTCCCGTCACGAGGAGCGCGCCCTGGGAGCCTCGTCTCACCCGGGTACTCCGGAACGTGAGGGTCGGAAACCGCTCCACGTCGAAGAAATCCCCCGATCTCAGGTGCTCGTCACGCGCCGCTTGGCCACTGTCGATGCTGGCAGCGTCGATAACCACCGCGACCTCGGCGTCGCTCAGATCTCCGCCGGCCCCCAGGGCAAGGGTGCCTTCGAGGGTGGTGAAACGGCCCCTGACCTTTGCGAACATCATGTGCTTCACTTCGAACTCGACCTGCGTGTGGGCCGAATCGATCTGCCACGTGGTGGGCTGCCCCTGAATGACTGTCGTACTCATGATAGGCTCCTTTGATGTTGTCACACATGTGTTATAACATGTATTGTCGTAAAAAAACTCACGTCCTCGTTCGCGCAGTTTCGAGCAGATCCGCCATGCGCCGCAGCTCCGCGTCGGACATATGACCCAGCTGCTGTCGGTGCATGGCGGAAACGGGCTCGTCGAGCTCGGCCAGCAGCTCGAGTCCCTTCGGTGTGATGCGTGCCGTTACGTATCGCCTGTCGGCGGGGTTTTGACACTTCACCACGTGGCCCGCCGCAATCAGCCGGTCCAGGAGTCTCGTGGCATCGGGAACGGGGTTCAGCATTCTGGCCCCGACCTCGTTCCTGCACAGCCCCTTCTCCCCTGCACCCCGCAGAATCCTCAGCGCGTTGTACTGAGTCGGCGTAAGGCCGTAGGGCTTCAGTCCCTCAGCCACCGCATGCTCGAGCACCCCCGCCGTCCGCAGGCACTGCAGGAACGCCTCCTGCTTGAGGCTCTTGGAGTCCGCCGCGTATGTCGACTCCGCGCGTCCAGTCGTGTCCATACTTCCATAATACGTGTCATAACACGTATCGTCAAGACGGGAGCCTGGGCTCGCCAGCCCGCACCCGACCGCACCCCCCCGGACTCCCCTCCCCGCGGGAGTCCAAATCGGGTCTCTCTCGGGCAAAGCGCCCGGGATTCCCCCGACTCCGGGTGTCGAGCACCCCAGGGCGGCGCGCTCGGATGCCCGTCGCCATCATTCGGTCCCATCAGGAGAGATCCATGGAGGCAGGACACGAAGGGGGGAAGCCGCGGGGAGCACCTCGGGGGTCGCCTGTAGCTCCTCGAGCCTGGAGAAGCTTCCTCGCCGCTGCCCTCACCCTCGCGGCGACCGCTGCGCCAGGGGGCCCCACGATCGAACTGGAAGCCCCCCTTGCGGGCGTCCTGCCCCGACACCGGGTGGTGGCGTTCTACGGAAACCCGCGGTCCCCCCGAATGGGTATCCTGGGAGGCCTGCCCGCCGACTCGATGTTGGCGCGCCTGCGGGACCAGGTGAGCCGATATGCGGCGGCAGACCCTGCGACCCCCGTGTTACCCGCCCTCCATCTCGTGACCGTGGTGGCACAGCGGGAACCCGGACCCTCGGGCCTATACCGCAACCGTATGCCTTCGACACTGGTGGACACGGTCCTCTCCTGGGCCGATGCCGACTCTCTGCTCCTCTTCCTCGACGTGCAGCCGGGCCGTAGCCCGGTCTTGGACGAGGTCCGGGCCTACGACGGATTCCTTCGCCGCCCCAACGTGCATCTGGCCCTGGACCCCGAATTCGTCATGGGCCCCGGACAGGTACCGGGACGCCACATGGGGCGCCTGAGTGCGGAAGATGTGAATCGGGTGATCGCTCACCTTTCTCGGATAGCGGAAGAAGCTGGAGTGCCCCCAAAGATGCTCGTCATCCATCGATTCACGGGCCCCATGCTACAGCACCCCGAGAGAATCGCGCGGGACCCGAGGGTACAGGTCGTGATCGACATGGACGGATTCGGCACACCAGGGCTGAAGAGGCACTCCTATCGATCGACGGTGAACCCGGAGCCCGGGCAATTCGCCGGAATCAAGCTCTTCTTCCGGCAGGACCGGCCCCTCATGACGCCGGCCGAAGTCCTGGCGTTACGCCCCACACCCCTTTTTGTCCTCTACCAGTAAGCCAACACCCGCTCAACCGGGCCGCGCGACCGATTCGACCGCCTACCGACGCCGGGTCCGCACGACGATCGCGCCGGCCGGGAAACCCGTTCCGAAGCGGATCGTTGCGTCGCTGGCGCTCATGTAATTGATGGACGCAACGTCCGACGCCGAGATGAGCGACAGTTCCGACAGCCCACCGCGAGCCGTCCCGTCGACGATGACCCGAGGCGTGGGATTCGGCTCCCGGGGAGTGGGGGCGGCTCGGCTGCGGAGCCATTGAGGCCGGAGCGTCCGTACGGCCTCCAGGCAGTCAGAGGCCGAAACCGCGGCCAGTTCTTCCGCGGTGATCGCGCCACTGCCCCGACGCGACTCCCCGCTGCTGGCGCATCCGGCCAGCTGGAGCAGGAGCACTGCTCCGAACACCACCGCTCTACCCATTTCGCTCTCCTTGCCGGGGTCCGACGTCATTCGGAAAAGACCACAAGCGGCGGTCCCCGTCCAGCGCCCCCTCGGCGAGTCGGTCGGAAACGCGCCCTGGAGGGTCGGTCCGGTGTCCCTCGTCCGCCCTCGGCGATCCCTGGCGAAACGGCAGGCCCGATCCTACCGTACGGCCTGCATACGTTACCGTATACAACGTGGAAGAAGAGGCGGAACATCTCGTCCGAGGCGATCAGAGGAGGCAAGGCTGGCGGCGGGTCGGCCGATCGTACGACCCAGGCGTACGAGAGACTCCGCGATCTCATCGTCCGCGGACAGCTCGCCCCCGGGTCCAGGCTCATCGAGACCGAGATCGCCGAACGACTCGACCTCAGCCGAACACCGGTGCGGGGGGCGATTCAGCGGCTGACCCAGGAAGGATACGTCACCGACCCCGGCACAGGCCGGCAGAGTCGTCCCTTCGTGGCGCCGCTCACCCGGGCCGACGCGCGGGAGCTCCTCCATATCGTGGGAGAGATCGAGGGCCTGGCCGCATGGCGGGCGGCCAAACGCCCGGCCCGAGAGGAGCTGGTGGCAAACCTCGACGACCTCAACCAAGAACTCTTGTCGGAGGCGAGGAAGTCACCGCCCTCGAGGGAGCGGATCTTCCTCCTGGACATGACGTTCCATCGCACGTACGTGGAAGGAGGAGCCGGCCCGAGACTCCTGGCCCTCCATGACTCCATCAAGCCCCAGGCCGAACGGTACACGCGGCTCTATATCGAGGCCCTGTTGGACAAGTTGCCCGTCTCGGTCGCCGAGCACCAGGACATCATCAGTCGAATCGCCAAGGGTGACGCCGACGGGGCGCAGCGCAAGGTGCAGGCCAATTGGCGCAACGCCGCCGGCCGCCTCAGCGCGGTCATCGAGGAGGCTGGCGAGCTGGGGAGCTGGTAGACAGGGCTCGGATCACTCCGTCACAGGCGGAAACACTCTGGAGGCCGATTGAACATGGATACGCGAGGGATGCGGAGAGGGGCGGGCGTGAGCCTGGTTGCGAGTTTGGCGCTTCTGGCGGTCGGAGGCTCGGCTGCCCTCGACGCACAGGAGGGGCTCGCGGCGTTACCGCTCCTCGAAGTAGCACCTTGGCTACGCCATC
>JAHEKK010000181.1 GCA_024638395.1 Gemmatimonadota bacterium
GCCGTAGTGCTCGAAGCGCGCTACGGAGCCTTCAAGTCGGTGGGGTCGGCGTTCATAGGGATCGTGTTGGGTCTGGTCCTGTCCAACACCGGCGTGATTCCCGGCAGCTCGCCGGCCTACGACTTCCTCGTCGGGCCCGGGGTGAGCGCCGGCATCGTGCTCATCTTGTTGTCCGTCGACCTTCAAACGGTCATGAAGGCCGGCCCCACCATGCTCGCGGCCTTCGGAGTGGGCGCCCTCGGTACTGCCGTAGGCGCGACCCTGGGGGCCTTCCTCCTTCAGGACACAGTGGGACCCGAAACCTGGAAGCTGGCCGGCCAATACGCCGCGACCTACACAGGAGGCGGCGCGAACTTCGCGGCGGTGGGATCAGCCCTGGAAACGTCCGCAGAACTGTTTGCCGCGGGTATCGCCGCAGACGTCATCATCACAGCCGTGTGGATGATGGTCTGCCTGGTCGTCCCGGTGTTCTTCGTCCGCGGCCCAACCACGGATCGACGGAAGGGCCATGGAGGCGAGGCGTCACCGGCGATCAAGGCCCAGGATCCAGAAGTGCCCGCACCGGAGGGGGACGCGGGAGGCCTGCAGGAGCGCCTCTACGCCGCCCGGGGGAGTGTACGGCTCAGCGACATCGGGGCGCTCACCACCATCGTTCTCGGCTGTCTTTGGGTATCGGGGTGGTTGGGCGAGCGGTATCCCCTCCCAGCCGTGCTCTGGTTGACGACGCTGGCCCTGCTTCTCGCACAGGTGCCGAGGGTTCAGGGAATCCGGGGAGCCGCCGTCGTCGGCAACTACCTGATCCTCATATTCCTGGCCAGCAACGGAGCCAAGTCCGTGATCGCGAACATCATGGCCGTAGGCCCTCCGGTCGTGTACTTCGCGATGATCACCGTGGCCGTGCACGGTGCGGTGATCTTCGGCCTCGGCCGACTGGTCGGGCTCGATCTTCGTACTCTGGCGGTGGCCTCGCAGGCCAACATCGGAGGCCCCGCATCGGCCATGGCCATCGCCAGCGCCCGCGGCTACTCCGACAAGCTCCTTCCCGGAGTCGCCGTCGGTCTCATGGGTTACGCCGTGGGCAACTACCTCGGCTTGGCCATTGCCGCCGTGCTGCGGGCCCAATTGGTCGGCTGACAAGCTTCCCCAGGTGGTGCAGAGCTTCCCTCAGTACAACCGTTCCGGATCCAGAACGTTGCGGAGCTCGACGCCCCGCAACCAACGCCGAAGGTTGTCGGTGAACAGATCCACGATCCGCTCGTTCTCCCGGTCGCTCGTGCTGGCCGAATGGGGGCTTACCAGCACGTTCGGCAGCTCCCAGAGCGGACTGTTCGTGGGCAAGGGCTCCTCCTCGAAGACGTCGAGGTAGGCACCGCCGACGTGACCCGACGTCAGGGCGTCGATGAGCGCGGGCTCGTCGATGAGCGCCCCGCGGCCGATGTTGACCACGGCGCATCCTTCAGGCAAAGCCGTCAGCTCCCTTCGCCCGATCATCCGCTCCGTTTCGTCGGTGTGCGGGGTTACGAGGACCAGGAAGTCGGCCTCGGGAAGGGCCTCGGCCAAAGCCTCCGGGCCCAGGACCCTCTCGACCCCGGAGGGACCTCCCAACTCGGGTCGGCGCCGGACCGCGGCGACCCGCATCCCGTGGGCCAGGGCAATCCGGACCACTTCTTCGCCCACAGCTCCGAGACCAACGAGAAGAAGCGTCTGCCCCTCGAGGTCCCTGCCCGCGAATCGCTCCCATGACCGCTCGCCCTGTTGCCGCACCATGTGCAACGCCCTGCGTGCGTGCATGGTCATGGCCATGGCGACGAACTCGGCAAGGGGCCGGGCATGGACACCACGGGCCGTGGTGAACACCGTGTCCGGCATCCGCTCCGCGTACCTCATTCGACGCACGAACTGCCCGATTCCGGAGCTCGTCGCCTGTATCCATCGGACGCTGGGCGCGACGTCCGGGAGATCCTCCAGATGGGTCTGATCGAAGTCGAACAAGATGGTCGCCGAGGCCAGAGAGTCCCGCCACCGTCGCTCCTCGGCTTCCGACCGTTCACGGGCCCGGCCTTTGTGGTCGGCCGGATAGCGGGGAGGCCGGAGAAGCTCGGGCTCGTACACGACGCGAATCTCTTCGCCGACCTCTCGAATCCTCTCGACGAGATGGGGCTCGATCCAGCTTGCAATCAGGACGGTTTCCATGAACTCCGTTGCGTTTCAGACGCCGGCTGAAGGCCGGAACGTGGCGGAGCCCGCGGGGGCCTGCAACCATCAAGTCCATTCCGGGAAGCGCCCCTCGGCAGCCAGCTCTCGAACACGTTGAGTAAGCGTCTCCATGAAGGCGTCGTGATCATCACTACCGAACAGGGGCTCGCCCACGAAGACGTCGCAAAAGAAGGGCACCGGGACCCAATCGTCCTTCGGTAGGCTCTTCCCCAGGCCATGCATGAACACGGGCACGACCGGCACACCGGGATGCGCTTTGGCCAGGTGGGCGACGCCCTTCTTGAACGAAGAGAGCTTCTCGGGCTCTCCCCGCGACCCCTCAGGGAAGACGATGATGATGTCGCCCCCCTCGAGGGCCCTGGAGACCCCGGCGAAGGGGTCGGTCCCGGGGACTCTGCCCGACCGATCGATGGGGATGATCCCTATGATCCGGAGAGCAAACCATGAAATGAGCCGGTTGGCCAGAAAATAGTCCGCCGCGCCGACGGGGTGCGTCCTCTTCAAGAGCCGGGCAGGCAGCAAGGTCATCAAGGCGACGGTGTCGAGGTGGCTGTTGTGGTTCGCGATGAGGATCGCAGGGCCGTCCGCCGGGAGCCGCTCGCGATGACGAACGTTCATTCCGGTGACGATCAACAGAAACGGACGCACTACCATCCAGAAGAAGGCCTGGCGCAATAGCGCGTGCATCAGCCGTAGAGGTAGTACGTGTAGTGGAAGAACAGGGGCGCGGTATAGGTCAGGCTATCGAGGCGGTCGAGGATGCCGCCGTGTCCGGGAAGAAGCGCCCCGGAGTCCTTGACCTGCAAATCTCGCTTCACCGCTGAGATGACCACGTCTCCCACGAAACCGAAGATCCCGATCAAGAGTCCGGCTCCCACCGCCTCGAGCAATCCGAACGGAGTGAAGACCTTGAAGAGCAGGACGGCCAGCCCGGAGGTCGTGACGACACCTCCGATCAACCCCTGCCAGGTCTTGTTGGGGCTTACGGACGGAACGACCCGGGTCCGCCCGATGGCCTTCCCCCAGAGGAACTGGGCCACATCGTTCAACTGGGTAAGGGCCACCAGGTAGAGGACCAGCGCGGGCCCCCCTCCGTTCGGGTTGGCGGACGTCGGCAACACCAGGAGATAGGCGACATGGCCGATGCTGAAGAGCGCGATCATGGCGCCCCAATGGATGGTTCCGGCCGCTCTCAGGAAGCCTGCGGTCTCGCCGACCAGCACCATGCGCATAGGGATGGCGAGGAAGAGGTAGACCGGCACGATGATGATGAAGAGCCCGTACCACCCCATGTAGATCGCGAAGTACTGGACGGGAATCGCTGCGTAGGCCCACAGAAGCACCCGTCGGTCCGCCCGGCGGGTCGGGATCAGGGAGAAGTACTCCTTGAGTGCCAGGTAGCTGACGAACGCGAAGAACGAGAGACTCCATCCTCGCTCGACGATCAAGGCCAGGCTGAACATTCCGGCCATGATCCACCAGCTGCGGATGCGCATGCGGACCTCGCCGAGATCCATGGCCGGCCGCGCCCGACCCAGGACGGCTGTAGTCAGCGATGCCGCCACCAGAATGCCCAGAATGCCACCGAGGCCCATCAGGACGCTGGGGTGGATGCCGTCGCTCACCCGGCGGCCTCCCGAAGTCCGGACCGTGCCCGCTTGACGATGGTCAGGACCAGGGCCGCCGTGACCAGGCCGAGTACGCCGGTCGTCCACGGCCCCGCTTCCAGTCCCAGACCCATGGCGAGTCCGAGCGCCCCGAATACGAACGCCCGGTCGCTCTTGCCCATTGGCCCGTCGTACCTACGCGAGGCTCCGATCTGGACGGCCACAATGCCCGCCAATTCACTGACACCCGCCAGAACCACGATCGCGACGATCAACGGGGCGGAGAATCCCGGCACGAGAGCCAGCGGCAGGTAGAGCGCGGCATCCGAGAGCACGTCTCCCAGCTCGTTCAGAAAAGCTCCGGCCGGGCTCTCCATGCTGAGCTCGCGCGCCATCATCCCATCCAGGGCGTTCAAGGCCATGCGCACGAAGAGGAAGACGGGTAGGAGGAGGAGCCTCCATCGCTCTTCGGGGGCCAGAGCGATGCTGCCGCCTACGACCATGGACAACGCCAAGGCAGCGACGGTGATCTGATTCGGCGTGATCCGGAAGGACGCGAGCCGGTTGACCAACGGCCGGAGAAGCGCTTGGAAGCGTGGCTTCAGGTCGTATATCGATGGGATGGTTCGGCGTCCCGATTGGCGTTTGCGGCGTGTCCGGAAACATAATGGACCAGCCTGGCGGATCTGGAGGGGCCACCCTACATCACCCGTTCCTCCCGCTTCCCCCCGCTCAGCGCGGCCGCCCATGCGCCAGAACATACGATTCGTCCCCATCGCCCACATGGCCGACGGCTCGACCGGCGGTCTCCACCTTCACGATCTCGAGGGGTCGCTGGGGAGCGGCCCTACCCTCGGTGTCTGCGCCGCGCTCCACGGCAACGAGCCCACGGGCGTCGAGATCATCCTGGACTTCGCCCGGGCTGTGCAGGACCGACCGTTTCGCGGCCGTTTGCGGCTGCTTCCGGTGGCCAATCCACACGCCTTTGCAGCGATCGAGCGCTTCACACCCATCGACCGAGTGAATCTGAACCGGGTCTTCCCCGGCGCGAAGGGCGGGACCTACTCCGATCAGCTCGCCGCCGTCGTATCCCGGGAGTTTCTCGACACGGTGGACGCCCTGGTCGACCTCCACTCGGGCACGGACCGTCCCACGGTGGACTACAGCTATCTCCTGAACGATGAGGGCCTGTCCCGAAGCACGATGGCGCGAATTCTCTACCGCGCGGAAGCAGGGAAGAAGGGAACGACCTACTCGGGCACCAGCGCCACACGACTGCAGGAAAACGGCGCCCCGGTCGTCGTCGTCGAGCTCGGCGGAGGCATCGCGGATCAAGCGCCTTACGTCCGCCGGGGTGTCGCTGCGCTCCTGAACGTCATGCGGTACCTGGACATGCTGGACGAAGACGTCGAGGAACGGAACGACCAGGTCATCATCGACTCCATCGAGCTCATCCGGCCGACACAGGGGGGATTCCTCGAAGTCGAGGCGCCGCCCCTGGGAGAGCCCATCGGTGGGGGCGCCGTGCTTGGCCGGATCGTGAGCCCCTATACCTTCGAGGAGTTGGAGGTCATCCGGAACACCGTGCCGAACGGCATCATGATCCTCTCCCACCTGTCCAGGAACCTGGTGCAGCCGGGAGACTACGCCTTCATGGTCGGTAACCTCGAGGGCCATACGCAGTGACAGGCCCCGGCCGGGACGCCCAGGAGCGACCCTGGCTTCAATACGGCGGAGCAGACCGGACCTACCTCACCGTGGCCCTGACCCTGGTGGCCATGTCGAGCTTCATGGACCGCTTCGTCCTGTCCATCCTGCTCGAGCCCGTGGCCGCGGAGTTCGACCTTTCGGATACCCAGCTCGGGATCCTCTCGGGCTTCGCCTTCGTCTTTCTCTACGCATCGTTGGGGATTCCCGTGGCCCGGTGGGCCGACCGAGGGAACCGTCGCACGATTCTCCAGGTGTCTATCGTGGCCTGGAGTATCATGACCACGCTCTGCGGGCTGGCCCAGAGCTACTGGCAGCTCCTCGCGGCACGCCTGGGCGTCGGCATCGGCGAGGCCGGAACGCTGCCCCCGTCTCATTCTTTGATCGGGGACTTCTTCGCGCCGGACAGCCGCTCGACTCCCCTGGCCTTCTTCACCCTGGGCTCTTCCGCTGGAATCGCCGTCGGGATGATGGGGGGAGGGTATCTGGCTGCGGAATACGGTTGGCGGATGGCCTTCATCGCCGTCGGCGTCCCCGGTCTACTTCTCGCGGTGCTGGTCCACTTCATGGTTCAGGAGCCGCGGGTCCAGGGACGGGCCCTGGTCAGCCCCGTCGCTCCGGAAAAGAACCTGAGGCAGGCCGTGTCCTTCCTCCTCGGGAAGCCGTCCTACGTACATCTCGTGCTGGGATTGACGGTCTACTTCTTCGTCATCGGAGGGGGGGTTCTGTTCATGCCCTCGCATCTGATCAGGGCACTCGGCGCACCCATCGACAAGGTCGGGTTCTACTTCGGCCTGGTCACCTTCGTTTCAGCGGCAACAGGTGCCCTGGTGGGCGGGCGCCTCGTAGACCACATGTCGAAGAGGGACCGCCGCTGGATGGTCCGGTTTCCGACCCTTTGCATGGTCCTGGTGATCCCCTTCTTCATCGGCTTCATGCTGACGGGAAGCTTCACTGTGGCCATGGTATGCTACGGCATGGCCTGGGGACTGCTGACGGTGGGGTTTCCCCCCATTTTCGCTTCCGTGCAGGCGGTGGCGGGGCCTTCGCGGCGTGCCACGGCGGTCGCCTTCCAGATGTTGGTGGCAACGCTGCTCGGTCATGGCCTTG
>JAHEKK010000182.1 GCA_024638395.1 Gemmatimonadota bacterium
TGTCTGCGGCGGTGGACGCCCTTGCACGGCTGCACGCGTCGGACGTGGCCGACCTCATGGCGGACGTGTCGTCGGACCTGCGCCGTTTGGCGCTCCTCGAAGCGCTCGCGGCCGAGGCCGCGTCCGAGGCCCTGGCCGAAATGGAAGAGGACGAGCGCGGGGCGCTCCTCGCTTCCCTCGACGCGGAGCGTGGCGCCCAGCTCATCCATGAGCTCCCGGACGATGATGCGGCGGATCTGGTCGGGGAGCTCGATCCCGAGGACCGGGACAGGATTCTCTCCGCGCTGTCGGATCAGCAGGCCGGCGAGATCCGCGACCTCCTGAGGTATGACGAGGAGTCTGCCGGGGGACTGATGACCACCGCCCTCGTGTCGGTCCCGTCGGACGCCACGGCGGAGCGCGCGATCGAGGAGATCCGGCGCCGGGGAAGGGAGGTGGAGGACTTCTACACCGTCTTCGTGGTCGACGCCGCGGGCCGGCTCCAGGGAACGGTACCCCTCGACCACCTGATCCTGGCCGAGCCCCACGTGGCTGTGGAGGCGCTGGTGGAGCCCACCATCGCCGCCGTGCTCCCAAGCGTGGATCAGGAGGAAGTCGGTAAGGTCATGAGCCGCTATAACCTGGTCAGCATGGCGGTGGTCGACGCGGAAGGCATTCTGTTGGGGCGGATCACGTTCGATGACGTAATCGACGTCATCGAAGCCGAAACCACCGAGGACATCCTGAAGCTGGCCGGTGTCTCCAATGACGAGGAGCTGAGGGCCGGCTGGTTCGACTCGGTGCGTTCGAGGCTCCCGTGGCTCGTGCTGAACCTGGTCACCGCCACGCTTGCCGCGACCGTCATCCTGGCCTTCGAAGACACGGTACGGCAGTTCACCTTCCTGGCCTTTCTCATGCCGGTGATCGCCGCCCTGGGAGGGAACTCGGGAACGCAGGCCCTGGCCGTCACTATTCGGAGGATCGCCGTATCGGACCGGCCCACCGTGGGCCAGTACAGGGTGGTGGCGAAGGAGCTGGCGGTGGGGCTCTCCAACGGACTGGTGCTGGGTCTGCTGTTCGCCACGTTCGGGTACCTCTACGAGGGGTCGGACCCTCGCATCGGCGTGGTGGTTCTCCTCGCGATGTGGGCCAACATCATCGTGGCCGGCTTCGCGGGGGCCCTGGTTCCGACCATCCTGCACCGTTTTGGCGTCGATCCGGCGGTTGCCTCCTCGGTCTTCGTGCACACCCTCACGGACCTGGTAGGCTTCGCAACGGTCCTGAGCCTTGCTACGGCGTTGCTGCTGTGAAGGCCTTCTTCCGGGCGGTGCGGGTATTCACGGCACTCTTTCCGTTCCTGGTGTCCTTTCTGCGCGATCGCAAACGCTGGTTTCTCCTGGGGAAGCCCGCCCGGCGTACCCAGGAGCACCACAAGAAGCGCGCGGCCCGGCTGACGGCGACGATCGCCGCCCTGGGTCCGACGTTCATCAAGCTGGCCCAGTTGCTCTCCGCCCGGGCGGACCTGTTCCCCGAGCCCTATCTGGGGGCCATCGGGACCCTTCAAGATCAGGTTCCCCCCAGTGAGCCCGCCAAGGTCATCGCGGTCCTCACCGAGGCGTTGGGCCAGCCCCTGGAAGACGTCTTCGACTCTTTCGAAACCGAGCCGCTGGCAGCCGCGTCCCTGGGGCAGGTGCACCGAGCCACCCGGGACGGAAGAGATCTTGCCGTCAAAGTGCTCCGGCCCGAAGTGGAGGACCTGGTCGCCCTCGATCTGGACATTTCGTTTCGACTCCTCTTCTGGCTCAACATCCTCTTTCCCAACCACCACGTTCGGGGCCTGACCAACGTGGTGAGGGAGTTCTCCGTGAAGGTCCGGGAGGAGATGGACTTCCGGGTCGAGGCCCAGAACCTGGCTCGATTCCGACGGAACTTCGGTCACGATCCCAGGGTCCGGACTCCCGACGTGGAAGAGGATCTGACCCGACGCCGAGTCCTCGTGATGGAGTTCGTAGAGGGCACCAAGATCGACCACCTCGAACCCCTTTTCGAGGCGGGAGACCTGCGGTTCGAGGAGGTCATGACGTCACTCACGAGCCTCTATCTCCGGATGATGATGGTGGACGGCTTTCTCCACGCCGACCCCCATCCCGGCAACATCCTCGTCCAGTCCGACGGCACCCTCGTGATTCTGGATTGGGGCATGGTCGTCCAGGTGCCCCGTTGGACCCGCGAATCGATCCTGAACATCGCCCTGGCCGTAGAGAGGGAAAACCTGGACCAGGTCATCAACGGCATGTACAAGCTGGGTATGATCGCGCCCGACGTGAGCCGCGGGGAGATCCGGGAGGCGGCCATCGAAGTCATGGACATTCTCAACCGGGCACGGAGCATCTCCCGGGCCCGGGTACAGGAGCTCGTGCAGGAGATCTTCGATACGTTCTACACCTGGCCGTTGATGCTGCCTCAGGAGTTGGTCTACTTCTTTCGGGCTGCGGCCCTCCTGGAAGGTGTGGGGGTTCGGTACCGGGAGAACTTCGATGGCCTCGGCCACGTGCGGAACGTCATCGGGAGCATGCGAAGCGATATCGTACGGACCACCGTGCAGCAGCCAGGACGGGCTGCCATGGATGTCCTGGCCGATGCCCAGAGCCTGATCCGTTCGATGCGCGATCTCCTCACCCGGGCGGAGCGGGAGGAGTTCAGGGTCCGTGTCCACCCGCGCGACCTTCAGGCCCACGAGCGCCTCCTCCATCTTCAGGCCCGCCGGGTGCTCCTGAGTATATTTGCCACGGCCACGGCCCTGATCTCGTCCATCCTGTTCATCGCGCTCGGGAACCTCCCCCTCCTCGTTCTCGGCCTCTTCGCTGCGCTCCTCATGTTCGTCCTGTCCGTGTTCATTCCCACCCACCTGCTCGAGAATCCCCTGCGCCACGCCCGGGGCATCCGGCCCGGGGATCCGTGGGCATGACGGGGGTCGAGGCGGCGGACGGGAGTCCACCGGGGCGCTGGGACGGGCTCATCGACGACTTCCGGTCGGGGCGCCGGAAAGCCCTCGCCCGGGCGATTTCCGTGGTGGAGGGAGGCCGTCCCGGGTCCAACGAACTCCTCGCCACCCTCCTGTCGGAGCCCCCTCGTGCACGCAGGATCGGGATCACGGGCCCTCCAGGCGCCGGCAAGTCGTCTCTGGTGGCGGCGCTCGCGACACGGATGCGGGACCGGGGTGAAGAGGTCGCCGTCGTCGCCGTCGACCCCACGTCTCCCTATTCGGGCGGAGCCCTGCTGGGCGACCGGATACGGATGAACGACCTGTCCACGGATCCCGGGATGTTCATCCGCTCCATGGCGACCCGCGGATCCCTGGGAGGCCTCGCTGCCAAGACCCGGGAGGTCGTGGACCTCATGGACGCATTCGGCTTTCCCCAGGTCATCGTGGAGACCGTGGGCGTCGGCCAGACGGAGCTCGAGATCACCACCGCCGCCGACTCGGTGGCCGTGGTCCTCGTCCCGGAATCGGGGGACAGCGTTCAGGCGATGAAGGCGGGTCTCATGGAGATCGCCGACCTTTTCGTGGTCAACAAGTCGGACCGGCCGGGTGCGGATCGGCTGATGCGTGATCTCGGTCAGGCCCTTCATCTGCGGGCGGGGCGGGGCCTCGCGAATGTCCCGGCCCACCATGGCGTGGATCTGAGGGAGTTGGGCAGGTTGGGCAAGGCCCCGGAGGACGACGTCGCCGCCTCACCGGCCACGGACGAGCCCCAGGCCTGGGAGATTCGGGTGCTGAAGACCTCGGCGGGCCGCGGAGAGGGGCTGGAGGATTTCGAGTCGGCCCTCGACGATCACTACCGGCATCTGGTGGCGTCGGGGGAGTTGGAGCAACGACGGCTGACGCGGGCCCGGGACCGGATTCGCGATGTTCTTCTCCGGCGGATGGCGGCCTGGGGACGCTCGGCCATGGCGGCGGAACCCGAGTTGGACAGGTGGGTTGCACGGGTAGCTTCGGGGGAGACGACTCCCTACGCCGTGGTGGATCGCATCCTGGGGGTGATATTAAGGGGAGACGGCCCGGCCGCCTGACGGGATCGACCGGACGTCGGCCGCATGCAGACGCAGCTTCAGGAAGGATGTTCGATGTCCGGTGTTGATTCGACCATCAGGACCTCCGGTGAGTTGACGGAACAGCTCGACGCGCAGAAGCGGGAGAATGAGCGGCTCCGGGCCGAGGTGGCAGCCTGGAAGGCGCGATACGACGCAGCCCCCAAGCGCCAGTCCTCGTTCACGACCGTATCGGGGCGGGAGGTGGATCCCCTGTACTCGCCCAGGTTGGCGGAACCCGGGCACTTGTCTCGCATCGGGATTCCCGGAGAGTACCCCTTCACCCGGGGCCCCTACGGCACCATGTACCGGACCCGGCTCTGGACCATGCGCCAGTTTGCCGGCTTCGCCACGGCCGAGGAGACCAACGAGCGATACAAGTATCTGCTCGCCAACGGTCAGACCGGCCTGTCGGTGGCCTTCGACTTCCCGACCCTGATGGGCTTCGACAGCGACCATCCCAGGTCCCTCGGCGAGGTGGGCGTGTGCGGCGTGGCGATCTCCTCGCTGTCGGACATGGAAAGATTGTTCGAGGGAATTCCGCTGGACCAGGTCTCGGTCTCCATGACCATCAACGGCCCGGCCATCATCCTCTTCTGCTTCTACGTCGCCGCGGCGGAGCGGCAGGGCGTTCCGCCGGAGAAGCTCCGGGGAACGGTCCAGAACGACATCCTCAAGGAGTATCAGGCCCAGCATGCCTGGGTGTTCCCCCCCGAGCCCGCCCTTCGGCTCATCGTGGACATGTTCGAGTGGTGCAGCCAACACGCGCCGAAGTACAACCCCATCTCCATCTCGGGATACCACATCCGGGAAGCCGGGGCCACGGCGGGCCAGGAGCTGGCGTTCACCCTCCAGAACGGGTTCGAATATGTGCGGCGCGGCGTCGAGCGGGGGCTGGACGTCGACACCTTTGCTCCCCGCTTGTCCTTCTTCTTCGACGTGCACAACGACTTCTTCGAGGAGGTGGCGAAGTTCCGGGCCGCCCGGCGCATCTGGGCCCGGCACCTCAGAGAGGAATTCGGCGCAAAGAACCCGGAGTCCTGGCGGCTGAGGACCCACGCGCAGACGGCCGGCGTGACCCTGACCGCCCAGCAACCCGAAAACAACATCGTGAGGGTGGCCTATCAGGCCCTGGCGGCGGCCCTGGGGGGGACCCAATCCCTCCACACCAACTCCATGGACGAGACCCTGGCCCTCCCGACGGAGAAGTCCGTACGCATTGCCCTTCGCACGCAGCAAATCCTGGCACACGAGAGCGGTATCGCGAACACCATCGACCCCCTGGCGGGATCCTACTTCGTCGAGGCTCTGACCGACGAGCTCGAAGCCGAAGCGGAGGAGATCTTCGCCCGCATCGACGACGAGGGCGGGGTGGTCCCAGGCATCGAGAAGGGCTGGTTCCAACGGGAGATCGCCGCCGCCTCCATGCGGCAACAGGCCGAAGTCGAGTCTGGGTTCCGGAAGATCGTCGGGGTCAACGATTTCACCGACGGGTCCGAGGAGGTCGAGATCGATACGCTCCGTATCGATGCGTCGGTGGAAGAGCGGCAGCGGGAGAAGATGGCGCGGCTCCGGACCGCCCGGGACGACGGCCGCGTCGAGTCCACCCTGGCGGCCCTGAAGACGGCGGCCGCCGACGGATCCAACGTCGTGCCCGCCATCCTCGAGTGCGCCCGGGCCGAGTGCACGCTCTACGAAATCCGGGCCGCCATGGAATCGGTGTTCGGGGCGTACCGGGAGCCCGTGTTCTTTTAGCGCGGTACCGCCTATGTCCGACGGCGGGCCCCGACGGATTCCGTCGGGGCCCGCTCTGCAATCAGGGTCTCACGAGTCCCCGGGATATGAATTCGGCTCGGGTGGCTCCGGGCTGTAGGTCGGTTCCGTACACGGCCTGGGCCGCCTGGATGTCCAGAGGACTCAACTGATCGGGGATGAAGCCCGTGAACGCCCCGGGCCCACCGGCCATCAGAGTCATCTCGTTTCCGCCCACCAGTTCCTGATCGATGTGACACATGCCCATGATCCCGTGACCGATCACGTCGTGCACGTAGGCGTCACCGGGCTGGATGTCTTCCTTCAAGACCGTGCGGCTCGACTCCATGATGGTGAACTCGGCGTCGCTCCAGGTGACGTGCACGCATCCCCTCTCGAAAGCGCAGCCCGTGCTCTGCGGGTCCGGGTGGTCCGTCGCCGTCACCTGTCCGGCCCCCGGCATCGGGTCCGCGTCGGTGGTGGTGGAGAACGTCGCGGTGACCTCGCCGAGCGTGGCTTCAGTCATGGAAGCGAGCGCCGCCTCGATGAGGGCCTTGGTATCAGCGCCGTCACTGCCCGTGTCCATGGTCGTCGACGCCATGACCTGCAGCGCCGTTCCCCTGGGAAACGCAGTCCATCGCCCGGGATTCGTCACGCAGGCCGTGAAGCCGTCCTGGGGAATCAGGGGGCCGCTCCCGAGGAAGATGGCCTCCACGTAGTCCTTCATGAAATCCGAGAGTTCGGCGTCGACGGTGACGCTGACCATTGCGCTGACGCCTCCAGCCGTGGCCGTAATCGTGGCCACGCCCTCCGAGA
>JAHEKK010000183.1 GCA_024638395.1 Gemmatimonadota bacterium
GTCCTGGCCTGCGGTCGAGCCCTCCAGGGCTCCGGCGGAGGTGCCCACCCAGCCGGCACCGTCCCTCGGTCAGCCGTCCACGATCCGGGTCGGTAGCGGAAAGCAGTTCTCCTCCATCACCGAGGCCGTGTCGGCCGCCCTTCCGGGGGACACGATCGTGGTCTCACCGGGCATCTACCGTGAAGCTACGGTGATCGTCGACAAGCCCCTGTCACTGCTGGGAGAACCGGGCGCGATCCTCGATGGCGAGGGCAGTCGTGGGTTGGTGGAGGTCCGGGCGGATTCGGTGACGGTGGCCGGATTCACCCTCAGGGACACGGGCATCTCGTTCACCAGTGACCGGGCAGCGATTCTGGCCGATGGGGTACAGTTCTGCCGGATCGCGGAGAACCGTCTCGAGGAAGCCTTCTTCGGGATCTACCTGGCCAACACGGGGCGGTGCCGGATCGAGAACAACGTCCTGGTCGCATCGGCCGGTCGTGAGACGCGCTCGGGCAACGGCATCCACCTGTGGTACTCAACCGAGATTCGCATCGCGGGGAACCGGATCACCGGTCACCGAGACGGCATCTACTTCGAGTTCGTGGAGGATAGCGACGTCCGGGACAACCGAAGCACGGGGAACGTCCGATACGGACTCCACTTCATGTTCTCGGACAACTGCACCTATACGGACAACGTGTTTGCCGAGAACGGGGCCGGGGTGGCCGTGATGTATACCACCGGCATCGTCATGGACGGAAACGATTTCCGCGGCAACCTGGGCAACGCGGCATTCGGACTGCTGCTCAAGGACATCACGGACTCGGAGATTCGGGGGAATCGCTTCCTGGAGAACTCCGTCGCCCTGCATGCCGAAGGGGCAAACCGGGTACAGGTTTCGGCCAACGACTTCGTTCGAAACGGCTGGGCGATCCGCATCATGGCCAACTCCGAGTCGAGTACCGTGACGGGGAACAACTTCCTGGGGAACTCCTTTGACGTCGCCACGAACAGTCGGCGGTCGTACAGCGACTTCCACGGGAACTTCTGGGACCGCTACCGCGGGTACGACCGGAACGCGGATGGGGTCGGCGACGTCCCGTTTCATCCGGTCAGGCTGTTCTCACTGGTGGTAGCCCAGAACGAGCCCGCCCTGATTCTCCAACGGAGCCCCCTCGTCGGCCTGCTGGATGTCGCGGAGCAGATCCTTCCCGTACTGACGCCGGAAGACCTGGTCGACGGGCGGCCCAGCATGGCGCCCCTGGCCTCGAGCTGGGACCGATGAACGAGGCTGCTCCGAGGTCCCGTACGATCAGGATCCGGTCATTGACCAAGGCCTTCGGGTCGGTGGTGGTGTTGGACAATGTCAGCCTCGACTTCGAGGCGGGGCGGGTCACCGCCCTTCTGGGCCCCAACGGGGCGGGGAAGACGACCCTTCTGAAAGGTGTCCTCGGCCTGGTTCGCCCCGACGGGGGTTCGGTGTTGATCGATCAGACCGCCATCGATGCGGTCGGACGCTACCGGGAATCCGTGGGGTTCATGCCTCAGCTCCCACGCTTCCCCTCCCACATGACGGGGCATGAGCTCGCCGCCATGCTCGACTCCCTCCGTGGGTTCCAGGGGCGCGCCGACGACGAACTGATCGACGCCTTCGACCTGAGAGACGACCTGGACAAGCCCTTCCGCACGCTCTCCGGTGGGACGCGGCAGAAGGTCAACGCGGCGCTGGCGTTCCGGTACGCCACGCCGATCATGATCCTCGACGAGCCGACCGCCGGCCTGGACCCCGTGGCCTCCCTGGCCCTGAAAGACAAGGTCCGACGATGCCGTGACGAAGGGCGAACCCAGGTCATCACGTCCCACAAGCTTGGCGAGTTGCAGGCGCTTGCCGACGACATCGTATTCCTCCACGAGGGACGGGTGCAGTTCACGGGAAGCCTCGAGGCCCTCCTGGAAGAGACGAATCGCTCGACTCTGGAGGAAGCCATCGCCGAGTTGATGGGGGGCGGAGGCCGTTGGGGCTCGCTTACGCCCGCGGAGGGGCGCACTCGTCACGGCGACAGTGACGACCGGACCGCTCCGGGCCTTCGGGTGATCCCGTGAATACGGTGCGAACGCTTCTGGTCCGGCAAATCCGGGATCTTTCGAGAGCCCGGGCCGTGGCCGGATATGGAGCCTTCATGGCCATGGCCACCTGGGGGTTGTTGCACTTCGGAGGTGGCCCGGAGCGAGCCATGCCGTCCCTCGCCACCCTGGTCGTCCTCGTCGTTCCCCTCGTCACGATCCTCATCACCACCACCTATCTCTATCACAGCGGCGATTTCATAGAGCTGATCCTCTCTCATCCGGTAGGTCGGCGGCCTGTCTTCCTCTCCCTGTACGTCGGACTCGTGACGACGCTCGTCGGGGCACTACTCCTGGGGATCCTCCTTCCTTTTGCCTTCACGGGGTTCGCCTCGACGGCCGGCAAGGGGCTGGGGCTGATCGTGGTGGCCGCCGCGCTTCTGACGGCCGTGTTCACCTCCCTTGGGTTCCTGGTGGCGTTCAAGGTGGATGACCCGGCCCGGGGAAACGGGGTGGCCCTCCTGCTGTGGCTGACCATGGCCGTGCTCTACGATGGGGTGGTCCTCTACGCCGCCTACCGCTTCGCCGCCTACCCCCTTGAAACCCCCATGCTCGTGCTCATGGGGCTGAATCCCGTCGACGTGGCCCGGGTCGTGGTGGTCATGGCGCTGGATGCCTCCGCCATGATGGGGTATACCGGGGCAGTGTTTCAGGAGTTTTTCGGGGGCGCGTCGGGGGTGGTGATCGCGCTGGCGTGCCTGACCCTCTGGGTGGCCCTGCCGGGGGTCGCCGCCCTGCGGACGTTCGTGCGGAAGGATTTCTGAGGGAGGGGGCGGCAACGATGTGGAGCGGTGGGTCCGGTGCTCCGGTGCCGCTCAGAACTCAGACCCCACCTGGACGGCGTACAGCCAGGGAGGCCAGAATCCGTTCCGCCGTCCTGGCCGCCGTCCCCTGATTCCTCAGAACCGCTTCGAGGCCCGCGGCGGCGACGGCTCGGCGCGTGTCCGGATTGTCCAGCCAGTCGCGCATCACGGACATGGGATCCGGGCTCACGACCAGCCCGCCACAATCCGCAAGGGTATCGACCACGTCGCGAAAGTTGTCGTAGTGGGGTCCGGTGACGGTCGCCTTCCCGAGACCTACCGCCTCCAGTGGGTTCGATCCACCCTGGGGAATCAGGCTCCGCCCGACGAACACCGCGTCGGCCAGGCGGTACGCGTCCGTGAGCTCTCCGAGGGTATCGAGAAGGAACACGTCGCGGCTTTGGTCATTCCCCGGGGCAGGCCCCTGGCTCCGTCTAGGCATACCCGGCCTCAACCGGGCGACTTCATCCCAACGTTCGGGCCTCCTCGGTGCCAGCAGCAGTTGAACGCCGTCCGGCTTCCCTTCGATCAGTCTGGCCTCTTCTCCGGGCCCCGTGGAGCCTGCCACGATCAAGGGCCGATTCCGGTCGATTCCGAACTCCCGGGCCAGAGCGTCGGCGCGGCCCGCGTCATCGGAGATCCGGATGGCGTCCCATTTGAGACTGCCCACCACGGCGGTCCGGTGGGACGGAACCCCGACGGCTTCGTACTGGCGTCTGTAGGACTCGGATTGGCACACCACGAGCGACAGGTTGCGGAGCAGCCGTCGCGACAGAAAGCGCAGCCGGCTGTACCAGGCGAAGCTGGAAGCTGACATGCGGGCGTTCACGAGCAGCACCGGCACGCCCCGCCTTCGGCAGCCTCTCAGGAAGCCAGGCCAGAGTTCCTGCTCCATCAGGACCACACCCTGGGGGTCGACCCGGTCCAGAAACCGTTCCACGGTCCACGTGAAGTCGAGGGGGAACCGAACGACCGGGGCCGTGCCCTCGTACCGCTCCGTCGCCTGCTCGAAGCCGGTGGCCGTCGAGGCGCTCACGACGACGGCGACGGAGTCGCGGTGGCTGGTGAGAGCCTCGACCAGGGGTGCCGCCGCGTTGACCTCACCGACGCTCACGCCGTGGATCAGGACGCGGGGACGCCCGTCGGTGGGCGGAACGGCCACGTCCCCCCGACGAGTCCGGAGATCGCTACGCTTCCGTCCCGTGCGGATACGGTCCACGACACCGTATGCCACCAGGAGCCCGCCGTAGGCGACATTCCACATTGTCCCGAGCATGACGGAATACTAACCCTCGGCCCCCGGCCCGTCCGGGGTGGAGCCGCGGTTCGACAGGAGCGCCTCTGAGCCGGTGGTTGTCGACGCGCTCCTGAGGCCAAGGACGGGGGCGTTGGCTACCCTTCTGTCCTGAACGGATGCGGTACTCGACGTCAAATGGCACCATGCGTCTGCTGAAGGCGATATTCAGTTGCCTGCGGCACGACGGCATAACCGACCCTCACCCCCCATCCCCCAACGAACCCGGCCCGTGATCCCACGGCATACCGAACGCATCCTTCTCGTCCGACTTTCGGCCCGGGGTGATCTGGTGTTTGCCTCCCCGCTGGCAGGGGCCATCAAGCGGACCCATCCCGACGTTCACCTGGTGTGGATCGCCGAGGAGCGAACCGCAGACGTCGTCGCTCACAATCCACACGTGGACGAGGTGATCGTGTGGGAGCGTGCGCGTTGGAAGCGGCTGCTGAAGGCCCGCCGGTGGGGCGCCCTGAAGGAAGAGATCCGGAGCTTCGTCACGGACCTCCGGAGCCGTCGCTTCGACGTGGCCATCGACGCCCAGGGTCTGCTCAGGAGCGGTGTGGTCGCCTTCCTGTCGGGGGCCCCGATTCGGATCGGATTGGCGTCTCGGGAGGGATCCGGACTGCTCATGACGCGGGTGCTCCCCCTGGGAGGCGACAAGCGTAAGATCAGCTCCGAGTACTACAATCTGGCCCGGCAGCTCGGCCTTCAGGCCGACCCCTTCGCCATCGAGATCCCGACGTCGGCGGAAGACGCCGACGGCGCAAGATCCCTGTTGGAGGACCAGGGTCTCGAGGGATCTTATCTGGTAGCGGCGCCCTTCACGACCCGTAGCCACAAGCACTGGTTCGAGGACCGCTGGAGGGATCTGCTCGCCCGGATCGAGCCGGAGTCGGGGCGGCGGGTGGTCGTGCTCGGAGGGCCCGATGACCGGCCTGCCGTTGAGAGGATTCTCGACGGTGTCGATGGCGTGATCGATCTGGTCGGACGGACCTCGCTGGGGGAGGCAGCTGCCGTCGTGGCCGATGCCGACCTGGTGGTGGGTGTGGACACCGGGCTCTCTCACATGGCCCACGGGTACGGTCGGCCCTCGGTGCTCCTGTTCGGTTCCAACACTCCCTACCTGGATCCCCCCCTCCCCATCAGCCGCGTCCTACACTCCGGGCGGGATTGTTCGCCGTGCCGCGGCAAGCTCACCTGCGACGGGCGGATCGATTGCATGCGGGACCACTCGGTGGAGGACGTGCTGGCGGCGATCCGGGCGGGACTCGGCCACCACGTCGGACACCCACCGCCGAGCCCGGGGCGACCATGACGCCGTGTCGGTGAAGGGAGGCCGGTCATGAGGGTGCTTCATGTCGAGACCGGGCGACACGTCTACGGCGGCGGGCTTCAGGTCCTCCACCTGGTCCGGGGACTCCTGGACCGTGGGCATGAAGGGTTGCTGGCCGTTCCGGGGGACTCGGCCGTGGGCGAGCGGGGCGAGGAATGGGGCCTGCCGATATTCAGATTCCCCTTCGCCGGAGATGCGGACGCCTTCGCACTGGCCCGACTCACGGCCGCCATTCGCCGCTTCTCACCCGATCTGATCCATCTCCACTCCCGGCGTGGCGCAGACACATGGGGTGTGCTGTCCGCCGTCGCCTCCGGGGTCCCTGCCGTGCTCACCCGTCGAGTCGACAACCCGGAACCGGGGTGGTCCGCCCGAGCCAAGGCGGCCGGTGTCAAACACGTCATCGCGATCTCCCACGCCATTGAGGGCGTGCTTCTCAATGCCGGGGTGCCGCGGGAGCGCGTGTCGGTCGTCCATTCCGCCGTCGACGTGGATCGATGGGCGGTCCCGCCGGACCGGGTGGGGCTCGAGACCGAGTTCGGCATCCCGGCCGGTGCGACGACGGCGGCCATGGTAGCCCAGTTGATTCCGCGGAAAGGCCATGAAGTCCTCCTGGAGGCGCTGGCGCTGATCCGCTCATCCGGGGGTACCGTTCCCATGGTGGTCCTGTTCGGCCGGGGCCCGTTGGAGGGGGCCCTGGTCGAGAAGGTGGGGCGTATGGCGCTGGAGCCATGGGTTCGGTTCGCCGGCTTCCGCGACGACCTGCCGCGTTGGCTCTCGTCCTTCGACTTTATCATCCACCCGGCGCTCATGGAGGGCCTGGGAGTGGCGGCCCTCCAGGCTGGTGCTGCGGGTCGTCCCGTCGTGGGCGCCAGGGCCGGCGGGATTCCCGAGATCGTGGATGACGAGGTGACGGGGCTACTGGTCGAGCCCGGAGATCCAGCCAGCCTGGCCGAGGCCATCTCACGGTTGAGCGGTGACCCCGACGAGTGCGAGAACCTTGGGCTCGGGGCCCGGGACCGGGTGTGCGCCCGCTTCTCCATTCCGAGCATGGTGGAAGGGAATCTGGACGTGTACCGGCGGGTGT
>JAHEKK010000184.1 GCA_024638395.1 Gemmatimonadota bacterium
TCGGCGATGTGGCGCCCGGCGAGACCGTGTCCGGATACCCGGCTCGAAACCACCGCGAATACCTGAGGGCCATGGCCGCCCTCATGAAGCTCCCCGCCCTCATGAAGGTTCTTCGCCAGCGGGCGCGTGACCCGTAGGCCGGGGATCGGGCATGGCCCCGCCATGCCCCTCTACCGGTTACATTTCTAGGCTGGCTCCTCTCACTGTCCCCCCCGTTCATGGCCTGCGAAAACCAGCAAACTCTTGCTTCGCCCGTGGAGTTCAACGGCATCGGCGTCCACTCCGGCGAGGAGAGCCGGCTCACGATCAGACCCGCGCCGTCAGGCACCGGTCTCGTGTTCCGTCGCATGGATCTGGAGGGCCATCCGGAGGTCCCCGCGCTCCTCGACCAGGTTGTCGAGACCGAGTTGGGTACCACCCTGGGCAACCGCGACGAGGTGCGAGTCCGCACCGTCGAGCACGTTCTCGCCGCTTTGGCCGGCCATTTCGTAGACAACGCCGTGCTCGAGCTCGACGGGGTGGAGCCGCCGATCCTGGACGGCTCGTTCCAGGTGTACGCGGACGCGATCCGCAAGGCGGGCCTGGAGGACCAAGGCGTTCCGGCCGAGGTCGTGCGGGTGGCCAGCACTCTGGAGGCGGAGGGGACGCAGGGCGCGACCTACGTGGCCGTGCCCGACGAGAGGTTCCGGATCTCGGCGACGATCGATTTTTCCCATCCCAGAATCGGCCGCCAGTATGGGGCTTTCATGGTCGAACCCGACCGCTTCGCCGAGGACCTGGCGCCGGCCAGGACCTTCGGGTTCCGAGCCGATGCCGATGCGCTCCAGGCCAAGGGACTGGCTCTGGGCGCGTCTCTCGATAACACGATCGTCATCGACGGCGATGACGTGATGAACGGTGGCCTCCGCTTTCCCGACGAGTTCCTGAGGCACAAGGTGGGAGACCTGGTGGGGGACCTGGCGCTTCTCGGGGGCCGGTTCCAGGGCCACGTGATCGCCGAGCGGCCGAGCCACAATGGGAACGTGGCACTGGCCCGGGCGATTGGTGAGCACCACGACCGTATCAAGCACAGTCGGGTGATCGATATTCGGCGTATCATGGATCATTTGCACCACCGGTACCCCATGTTGTTGGTGGACCGGGTACTGGAGTTCGAGGCAGGGAAGCGGATCGTCGGCCTGAAGAACGTGACCATCAATGAGCCCTTTTTCATGGGGCACTTCCCGGATCATCCGGTCATGCCCGGGGTTCTCATAATCGAGGCGATGGGTCAGGTTGGTGGGTTGCTCCTCATGGACCTTGTCGAGGATCCGGACGAGAAGGTCGTTTATTTCATGGCCCTCGATAACGTCAAGTGGCGGAGGCCGGTCGTACCTGGAGACCAGATCATCTTCGAACTGGAACTGACCCAGTTTCGGCGGAATGTCTGCAGAATGAGAGGAACGGGGACAGTGGACGGGAAGATCGTCGCGGAGGCGGAACTCATGGCAGGGATCGTTGACCGATGAAGGATTCCTCGACGGACCAGGATACACGGATTCGGATACACGAGACCGCGATCGTCGACAGTTCGGCCAAGCTGGGGCCGGGTGTCGAGGTCGGACCCTTTGCCATCATAGGGCCCAATGTGAAGATCGGGGCCAATACCCGGATCGGACCCCGGGTCTTGATCGAACAGAACACGTCGGTAGGCATCGACTGCAGCATCGCCAACGGCGCCGTCCTCGGCACCGATCCCCAGGACTTGAAATACGATGGGGAGGAGACGTTTCTGCAGGTTGGAGACCGGACCGTCATCCGGGAGTTCGCGACCCTGAACAGGGGTACCTCCGCCTCGGGCCGCACCCTCGTGGGATCGGACTGTCTTCTGATGGCCTATGTGCATATCGCCCACGACTGCGAGCTCGGGAATCACGTCATCATCTCCAACGCCACGAACATGGCCGGCCACGTCACGATCGAGGACTGGGCCATCGTTTCGGGCCTCGTGGCCATCCATCAGTTCGTGCGGATCGGTGCCCACGCCTTTATCGGGGGCGGTTCCCGCATCCCCCAGGACGTGCCCCCCTACTGTCGGGCGGTCGGCAATCCTTCGCCCAAGCTGTTCGGGCTGAACACGGTCGGCCTCGAGCGAAGGGGCCTCTCGGACGAGGTGCGGCGGCGCCTGAAGCAGGCCTACCGGATCCTCTTCCAGTCGGGCTTGAATATCAGCCAGGCCATCGACAGGGCCGAAGAGGAAATGGATCTCGTTCCCGAGGTACGCCACTTCCTGGACTTCATCCGAAACAGCGAGCGGGGAATTACGTCCTGATGACCCCTCGGGAAGGCTCGTGCCCCGGTGGGCCTCACATGGGCTCGCCAGGGAGGATCTGCACGGGTCTTGTGGGTCCCGCCCGGAGGGCCGCGGGCCCGGATCCCAGGGGTGCGCTGAAGCCATGACCCAGCCGACCATCGGTGTGGTCGGCGTGGGAAGCCTGGGGCGTCATCACGCCCGCGTCGTGCGGGACCTGGCCGGCGCCGCCTCGGGAGGAATCTTCGACCTTGACGGCGACCGGGCGGATGAGATCGCCGGGGAGCTGGGGGTCGAAAGGCACCGTTCTCTCGAGGCGCTGCTCGCCCGCTGCCAGGGCGTCGTGGTATCCGTTCCCACGGAGGCCCACGAAGCGGTGGCCATGGAAGCCCTGGACCGTGGCGTCCACGTCCTGATTGAAAAGCCCCTTGCCCCCGACTTGGCCAGTGGACGCCGTATTCTGAAGCGAGCTGAAGCTGCGGGGCTGCTCGTCCAGGTGGGGCACGTGGAACGGTTCAACCCGGGCATCCTCGCCGCGGCCCCTTACCTCGAGCGCCCCCTTTTCATCGAATCCCACCGCTTGGCCCCCTTTTCGCCCCGTTCCCTGGACGTGGCGGTGGTGCTCGACCTGATGATCCACGATGTCGACCTGGTTCAAAGCCTCGTCGGGGAAGCGGTGACGGAGATCGCCGCCACCGGCGTCCCTGTCATCACGACTCATATCGACATCGCCAACGCCCGACTGGGCTTCGAGGGCGGGGCCGTCAGCAACCTCACGGCGAGCCGGATCTCCGTGGAGCGCATGAGGAAGATCCGGGTGTGGCAGTCTTCGGGGTACCTTTCCCTGGATCTGGCCAAGGGCCAAGGTGAGTTCTACAGGCCCAAGGGCGGGGGTTCGGTACTCGAGGGCGTGCTGGCGGGGGCGCCGCCGCCGCCTACGGGGTTGCTGGGCCTGGTCGAGCGCATTCCCATCAAGGGTGACGCAGTGGAGCCCCTGGCCTTGGAGCTGGCGTCGTTCCGCGACGCTCTGAATGGGCTGGCGCCGCCGCCGGTCACGGGCCAGGATGGACTCTCCGCACTCGAGTTATCCCTGCAGATCGAGGACCAGATCAAACAGCATGTCGCTGATACGCGTAAGACGAAAGCGTAAGAAGGACTGGATCGACGCCAAGAAGGGGAAGTCGCCCCGCACCCTGGTGCTCCTCCTTGCCGTTGTGGCCGCCATCATCTGGTACCTGGGCCGGGCGTTCTGACTTCGTGGCCGGTCCGCCCCGCCCTCGTGAAGGGGCACCCGCCCTCCGGATCCTGATTCTGGCCGGAGAGGCGTCCGGAGACGCCCATGGCAGCCAGGTAGCGCGGCTTCTTCGCCTCAGGTGGCCGGATGCACACCTGGTGGGCCTTGGAGGCCCCCTCATGTCCGAGGCGGGCGTTCACCTTTTGAGAGGCCTCGACGACCTGGCGGTGATGGGGTTCGTGGAGGTGCTGGGCCGGCTTCCGTTCTTCTGGCGGTTGGAGAAGGAGCTCTCGCAGGTGCTGGAGCGCGGCGACGTCGATCTCGTCCTTCCCATCGACTACCCGGGCCTCAACCTGCGCATCACCCGAAAGGCCCACGACGCCGGGATTCCGGTCATCTACTACATCAGCCCTCAGGTCTGGGCCTGGAAGGCACACCGGGCGGAGCGCCTCGCCCGTTGGGCGGATCGTATTGCCGTTATCCTCCCCTTCGAGGTTTCCATCTACGAGGCCGTGGGCGGCGCCGTGACCTTCGTGGGCCATCCTCTCCTGGACGAGGGGCGGGCGGCGGTGCCCAAAGGGTTCACGGAGAGCCTGGGGCTCGAGCCCGAACGACCGATCCTGGCGCTTTTTCCCGGTTCGAGAGCGCAGGAACTGCGCCGCCACCTGGATCCCTTCCTCGCCGTCGCCGCTGCCGTTCAAGCCCGCCGTCCCGACGTCCAGGTGGCCGTTGGCAGGGCGCCGACTCTCCCGGCAGACGCCTATGCAGGCGTACCCTACCCCGTGACGGAAAACGGTGGGGCGTTGCGGGCGGTGGCCACGGCCGGGCTCGTCAAGTCCGGAACGAGCACGTTGGAGGCGGCCTTGGCCGGCCTGCCGTTCGCGATGGCCTACCGGACCCACCCGCTCACCTTCATGCTGGCGAAGCGCCTGGTCCGAGTGCCCCACATTGCCCTGGCGAACCTGGTGGCGGGGCGGCAGGTCGTGCCGGAGTTCGTCCAGGGGGAGCTGGCGCCCGAGGCCGTAGCAGACGCCCTGCTCCCTCTCCTCGATCGAGAATCCCCGGAGCGGAGGGACATGGTGGAGGGCCTGGGCGCCATTCGAGGAGCCTTGGGCCGGGGTGGGGCCGCAAAGGGAGTCGTGGACCTGGTGGAGGAGGTGCTCGTGGAGCGGGGAACCCTGGGGCCTGGCGGCAATGGCGTCCCTCGTGCTTAGGAGGAGGGTGGCCGAGGCCTGGTCGGGGGGCGGGTCCACGTGGCTCCGGAGCGGCCTCAGGGCCATGGCGCCCCTGGCGTGGCTCTACGGAGGGGCCGTCGCATTCCGGAACCGAAGGTACGACGGCCGGACCCTGGGACCACCGCCCCTGCCGACGGTCTCCGTAGGGAACCTGACGGTCGGGGGTACGGGGAAGACGCCGGTACTCCATGCTCTCTGGGCGTGGTTCGAGAGCGGAGACCGTCGTTGTTGTGTCGTGACCCGGGGCTATGGGGCCGACGAGGTGGCCTTGTACAGGAGGTGGTTTGGCCGGGATCGCGTGTTCATCGCCCCAGCTCGTGGGGACGGGTTGGCGAGGGCCGCGGCATCGGGGTTCGACGTTGCGCTCATCGACGACGGCTTCCAGCACCGCCGGGCGCCCCGGTCCCTCGATCTCCTCCTGGTGGCATCGGATGCGCCGCATCCCCCGCGACTTCTCCCGTCGGGACCCTACCGGGAACCCCTGTCCGCTGCGAGGCGGGCAGATCTGATCCTCGTCACGCACCGGGCCGGAGGAGACACGCCCGACCGCTGGCGTTCACGCATGGAGGCTTCGGCGCCCGGGGTGCCCGTGGCGAGTCTCGGCCTGGGCGCGACGGGGTGGCAGGGTCTGGACGGGCTGGCAGAGTCCCCCGGGGCCTGGACAGGCGACGGGAACCGGGTCCTTGCCGTCGCCTCCACGGCGGACCCGGCCGGATTCGTCCGCTCCCTCGCGGCGGCCTGGCCCGGAGTGGACGTGGAATTGGTGCCCTTTCCCGACCACCACCACTACGGGGTCCGGGACGTCGCGGGCCTTCTGGAAAGGGCCGGCAACAGCCCCATCGCCACTACCGAGAAGGACGCGGCGAAACTGGCCGCGTTCCCGGACCTGCGAGGGCGGGTGCGCGTGCTGGGCTTCGGGGTCGTGGGGGGGCTGCCCGAGGTGCTGACCAAACATCTGGAGGCGATGGCCCCCGGGAGTGAGACGTGATCGTCAGCGTGTTGGCGGTCGGCAAGGCCCGCAATCTCCAGCGCCCCATCGAAGAGTACGAACGGAAGGCCGGCCGGTACTGGAGGCTCTCCGTCGAGGAAGTGCGCCAGACCCGGGGGCGCGACGCCCGGGTGGTCCAGGAAGGGGAGGCAGAGCTGTTGGGGAAACGCCTCGATTCCCGCTTTCGGCTGGTCGCGCTCACCCGCACCGGGCACGCGTACTCGTCCCGACAATTGGCCCGCTGGCTGGAGGAGCTCCAGGTGGGCTCGGTGCCCGGCGTCCACTTCCTCATTGGCGGCGCCTTCGGCCTCGCTGCCGGCTTGATCTCCCGGGCCGACTTGGCACTTTCCTTGTCGTCCCTCACGCTTCCGCACGAGTTGGCACGCCTGGTCCTGGCCGAGCAGCTCTACCGGGCGGGTACCATATTGCGAAACGAACCCTACCACAAAGGCGCCGAGTGAGACGCACCCCCTGGTTCCGCCACTGGTTCGGGGACGAGTACCTGGCGCTATACCCGCACCGGGACACGGAAGAGGCGCGGCTTGCCGTTGAGTTGCTGCGGAGGGCCGGAGGCGAAGACCTGGGCGAGCGGGTCCTGGACCTGGCCTGCGGTGGTGGACGTCACCTCGCGGAGCTGTCGGACCTGGGCTTCGACGCGACCGGGCTGGATCTGTCGTTGCCGCTGCTGACCACCGCCCGTGATGCCGCCCCTTTGGCGGGCCTCGTGCGGGGCGACATGAGGGTTCTGCCTTTCGGTCACGGCGTCTTCGATGTCGTCACCTCCTTCTTCACGTCCTTCGGGTACTTCGAAGACGAATACGACGATCAACGGGTCCTTCGCGAGGTTCGGCGGGTTCTTCGCTCCGGCGGTAC
>JAHEKK010000185.1 GCA_024638395.1 Gemmatimonadota bacterium
GGAGCCGGGGGACGTGGGTGTGATACCCGATCCCGGCTACCAGCCCTATGAAGGAGGGGTGAGGCTTGCCGGCGGGCGGCCCGTGCGACTCCCCCTCAGGCCGGAGAAGGACTTCCTCATGGACCCCGAGGAGCTGGACGCCGGCACGCTCCAGCGCGCCAAGCTCCTCTATGCCAACTATCCCAACAACCCGACCGCGGCGGTCCCCACCCGTGCCTACCTCGAGAAGCTCGTCGCCTTTTGTCGGGACCACGATTTGCTCCTGGTGTACGACAACGCCTACTCGGAGATCGCCTTCGACGGATACGTGCCCCCTTCGATTCTCGAGATTCCCGGTGCTTGGGACGTCGCCCTCGAGTTCCACTCCCTGTCGAAGACGTACAACATGACCGGATGGCGCCTGGGGTGGGCCGCGGGTAACGAACACGCGATTGCCGCATTGGCACGGGTGAAGACTTTCGTCGACACGGGGGCGTTCATGGCCCTCCAGTCGGCCGGATGCGCGGCGCTGGATCAGGCCGAGACCTGGGTGCCGGCTAATGTGGACCTGTTTCAGCGCCGCCGCGATGCCGTGGTCGATGCACTTGCCCGTTGTGGCTGGACCGTCGAAGCTCCCAGAGCAACCATGTACGTCTGGATTCCCGTCCCAACCACGGAGTCCTCGGCCGTATTCACAAAGCGGGTCTTGGAGGAGACCGGGGTGGTCATTCTCCCCGGTTCCGCTCTCGGTGCCTCCGGGGAGGGCTACTTTCGCATCGCCCTGACCCAGGACGAAGCCCGCCTCGCGGAGGCCATGGAGCGTGTGGCCGGCGCGGCGTGAGGTCCCGGGGGAACGGTCGCCCGGACCCGGCCGACGGCATGGGGCCCGGCGCCCCTAACGAACGAGGCCCTTCGAGGGTCCTACGAACCAGAGTCCACCGGACGAGCCGGCCACAGGAACGGCTCCGTCCTGGAGGTTTACACTAGACATGAACCACGGCGACGACAGGTCGGACGGACCCCGGGTGGGGCCCCGGCGCGGCGGCGGGCGGAAGCCCTTCGTCGTCGGGATTGCCGTGTCGGCCGGTCTCCACGTCCTGTTGATCGCCCTCTATCCCTTCTTCGGCCCCGCGGTTCGGGACGGGATTTTTCCCGGCTTCCTTCCCGAGGCTTCCGATCCCTCGGGAACCCGGGTGGTCCAGTTGGTGGAGCTCGCGCCCGAAGACACGGACGAACCCGACACGCCGGTGGAGACCATCGAGCCCGAAACTCCGGAAGCGGAGCCTGAGGAGTTGGACCTGTCGGACGGCCGCCCCCGCTTCCCCGAGCGGTACCGATCGACCGCGGACCGGCTCCGGGCCGGGCAGGGCGACCCGCGACTCTGGGGGTCCCTGGATCCGTCGGTGGGTGAGCCGACGGCGGAGGAAGTGGCCAGGCTTCGGATGCTCACGGCGCTGGAGAGCATGAACGACTCGGCTCTCGCGGAGTTCGAACGCCAGGCGGCATTCACCGACTGGACCTATACGGACGACGACGGCAATCGGTGGGGCGTCTCGCCGGGTCGCCTCCACCTGGGGAAGGTCTCCATCCCGATGCCCTTCGGTTTCGGACCGCCCCCCGACTACAACGGGGACCAGGCGGCCAGGGCCTTCATGCTCCAGGACATCGATCGCGCCGCGTCGACGAGAGCGGTCCGCGAGATGTGGAAAGAGCGGATCGAAGCCATGAGGGAGCGCCGGGAGCAGCGCCGTGCCCAGGAACAAGAGGAAGAGGACCCCACCAAGCGGGTCGTTCGCCCCGACACCACGGGGGTGGGGCGGAGCCGTTGATCCGGCCGGGGGGTGGGCTTGGGCGACGTCCCGGGCCCTTTGCTATCTTCCTGACTTCTGGTCGAACCCTCCGCAGCGAACCCCACCTGACCCATGGCTGAACCCCTCCAGACCGGCTCTCAGCAGGCAGATCGCCCTGAAGAGGCGCTCACGCTTCCCAAGACCTTCGATCCGGCGGCCGTCGAGTCCCGGATCTACCAGGGTTGGATCGATGGGGGGTATTTCGGAGCCAGTCCGAGCCAGGTGGCGAGGGGGGGAAATCCCTATGTGATCGTGATCCCTCCGCCCAACGTGACGGCGGTCCTCCACATGGGCCACGGCCTCAACAACACCGTACAGGACGTCCTCGTCCGGTGGCGTCGGATGCAGGGCCGCGTGGCCCTTTGGGTGCCCGGCACCGACCACGCCGGCATTGCCACCCAGAACGTGGTCGAGCGCCAGTTGGCCTCCGAGGGAACCTCCAAGGAGGCGCTCGGGCGGGACGCCTTCGTGGAGCGGGTCTGGGCATTCGTGGGGGAAACGGGCGACCAGATCCTGGAACAGTTGAAGGCCATCGGGTGCTCTTGTGACTGGAGCCGCACCCGCTTCACGCTGGACGAGGGGCTGTCCCGCGCCGTGCGAGAGGTTTTCGTCCGGCTCTACGAAGACGGCCTGATCTACCGGGGCGAGTACATCATCAATTGGTGCCCGCGCTGCCGCACGGCCCTCTCCAACGAGGAGGCCGAGGGAACGGAGGTGGACGGCTCCCTGTGGCACATCCGCTACCCGATTCCGGCCGAATACGCCGACGGGGCCAGCGCTGCCGCGGCCGCCGGAGCCGAGTCGGTGAGCCGGCTTCCAGACGGCCGGTGGGCGCTTACGGTGTCCACGACCCGGCCAGAGACGATGTTGGGCGACACGGGTGTGGCCGTTCACCCCGGCGACGCCCGGTACCAGTCCCTGGTAGGCGCCGAAGCCGAGCTCCCCCTGACGGGGCGGCGGATTCCCCTCGTGGCCGACGAATATGTCGATGCCGAGTTCGGGACCGGCATGGTGAAAGTGACGCCCGCCCACGACCCCAACGACTTCGAGATCGCGGGCCGTACCGGGCTGGCCATCCTCAACGTGATGACGCCGGAAGGCGCCATGAACGACGAGGTGCCGGACGTCTTCCGGGGCATGGACCGATTCGACGCCCGGAAGGCCGTCATCGCGGCCCTGGAGGGCCAGGGGCTGATGGCCGGCAGGGACGACCACCGCCACTCGGTGCCCAGGTGCTACCGATGCGAAACCGTCGTTGAGCCCCGCCTCAGCGAGCAGTGGTTCGTGCGGATGAAGCCGATGGCCGACAAGGCTCTCGCCGCTTCTCGGGACGGCACGGTCAGCTTCACGCCCGGAAGATGGACCAAGGTCTACGATGGCTGGATGGAGAACATCCGGGACTGGTGTATCTCCCGGCAGCTCTGGTGGGGTCACCGGATTCCCGTCTGGTACTGCGGAGACTGCGGCGAGTTCATGGTGCTCCGAGAGGATCCGACCACATGCGGGTCTTGCGGGTCGGAAGACCTCACCCAGGACCCGGATGTGCTGGACACGTGGTTCTCCTCCTGGCTCTGGCCCATGTCGGTGTTCGGTTGGCCGGAAGAGACCGAGGACCTGGCCGCCTTCTACCCGGGGCACACGCTCGTCACCGCGCCGGAGATCCTCTTCTTCTGGGTCGCCAGGATGATCATGTCGGGGCTCCAGATGAGGGGCGAAGTCCCCTTCACCGAGGTCTACCTCCACGGAACCGTCCGGGATATCCAGGGGCGGAAGATGTCCAAGTCCCTGGGCAACGGGATCGATCCGCTGGAGGTCGTATCGCTCTTCGGGGCCGACGCCCTCCGGTTCACCCTCCTGTCCAACGTGGGGGTGGGTGCGGACATCCGATTGGATCACGAAGACGTGGAGGCGTCTTTTGCGCCCGGCCGGAATTTCGTCAACAAGCTCTGGAACGCCGGACGCTTTGCGCTACGCAGCCTGGGAACCGAGCCCGTGGCTTCCCTCGATGCCGTGGCCGACGACCTCGCCCTGGAAGACCGGTGGATGCTGTCGCGCCTTCGCTTTGCCGAGGAGAAGGTGGACGCGGAATTGGAGGCCCTCCGGATCCATGGCGCCGCCGAGGCCCTCAGAGACGTCTTCTGGAGCGAGCTCGCCGATTGGTATCTGGAGTTCGTGAAGGGCCGGCTCCGCCCCGAGGCTGACGCCCCGTCCCGGGAGGCGGCCCGGGCCGTGCTGGCCCACGCCCTCGACCGGGTGTGCCGCCTGCTGCACCCCTTCGTGCCGTTCGTGACGGAAGAGCTCTGGGGCAAGCTTCCGTCGGCGGGGGACCGGCCCGAGGCCCTCATCGTGGCCCCGTGGCCCCTGCCTGATCCGACCCACGAGGATTCTGCCGCTGAACGCCGGTTCGCCTGGCTTCAGGATCTGATCGTCCAGGTGAGGAGCCTCCGAAAGGAGTACGGCGCCAAGGAAGGCCAGCGCATCAAGGTGCACGTGGCCTGCGACGCCGAGGGTGAGGCGACGCTGGCGGCCGGGGCCGAGTCGCTGGAACGACTGGCACGGGTGGGTACGGTGGAATTCGGACTCCCGCCGGGAGGCGGTGCCGGCGCGACGGCGGTCCTCACCGACGGTACCCAGGTGTTCATCCCCCTCGAGGGGTTGGTGGATCTGGACCAGGAACGAGAGCGACTGCGGCGGGAGATCGAGCGCCTCGAGGGTCAGCTGGCCGGGACACGGGCGAAGCTCGCGAACGACGCCTTCGTGTCCAGGGCGCCCGAAGAAGTCGTGAACAAGGAGCGACTGAAGGAAGCCTCCCTCCGGGAGCAGATCGAGAAGCTGGAGGACAAGCGCCGGACGCTGGGCGCTGGAACGGGCTGACGGACCCATGACCGAGGCCCGAGAGGAAAGGCAGGTCCGCGGCCCGTCCCGAGTGGGGACCTTGGGTGCCCTGGCGGTGGCCGGACTCGTCGTCGGGTGCGCCAGGCCGGAGCTGCCGAGAGGGGGCCCGGAAGACCGGATCCCTCCCTACGTGCTGGAGGCACAGCCGGACACCTTTGCCCGGGTCGCCCCCGGCCTCAGGGAGATCCAGTTCAGGTTCAGCGAACGGATCAGCGAGCGTCCCTCGACCGGAACCCTGAACGATGCCGTCCTCGTGTCTCCGTCGGTGGGCAACGTCCAGGTGAGCCATGGTCGCGACGCCCTCCAGGTGAGGATCCAGGGGGGACTCCAAGCCGGGCAGGTCTACAGGATCACGGTGCTCCCGGTCATCGCGGACATGTTCGGCAACCGGCTTCGTGATCCCTTCGATCTCGTGATCAGCACGGGTGGGACGCCGATCCCCAATGTCGTGGCCGGGGTGGCCGAGGACCGGATCACCGGCCGTCCCGTAGACGGCGCCCGGGTGGAGGCCATCTTCACCACTGAGTCCGACACGATCGTCCATTGGAACTACACGGACGCGGAGGGCATCTACTCCCTTCGGTACGTGCCCGACGGCGGCTACGCCCTCCGGGTCTACGAGGACCGGAACCGAAACGCGACCCTCGACCCTTCAGAGCCCCGGGCGGGGCCGCTTCCGGGGCAGATCGAGCTCCCCATCGACACGGCTTTCGCCGTGGTTTCCCTGATCATGCCCGACACGACTCCACCACGACTGACCTCGGTGGAGGCCCTTGATTCGACGGCGGTCCTCCTCACGTTCGACGACTTTCTGGATCCGTTCCTGGACCTGGATAGCCTGCCGGTGACGGTGGCCGACTCCGCGGGCGGATCGGAGATCGGCGTGGAGCTCATGAACGAGGTGGACTTCAACACCCGCACGGGCGAGGGAGGGGCGGGCGCCCAGAGAGGCGACGCGGGCCCTCCTCCACAAGGAGGTCCGCCTCCGGACTCCGGCCAAGCCGCCGTCGGGGCCGGGGAGCGAACCCCCGGGCAGGTGCCCGGCGCCGCCGGTCTACAGGAAGCGCCGGGGCGGGGGACCGTGCCCCGGGTGGGCCTCTCCGGCCTTCCACTCCCGGCCCAGACGGTGCACGCCCTCCTGGAGGCCCCCCTCGAGCCCGGGGTGGTCTACCGGGTCCGGATCTCGGGTCTCACCAACGTGGCCGGGACCGGTGGGGGTGGGGGGGAGGGGAGCTTCGTGTGGGAGCCGCCCGCGGCGGATACGACCCCGAGGCCGGATTCCGTGGGCGTGGACACGATCCCGGGCCCGCCATCTCCGGACACTTCGGGCGTCGACACGCTGCGGGTGGGAGCGGATCTGCTGCGTCTCCGCATGTCCCCTTCCAGTCGCGAGATCTTTCCGATCTCGTTGCCCCGTGGCTGAGGACCCCCGGCGTTCCCTTCCGGGCGTCGACCGGCTCCTGGACGAACCCTGGTGCTCGGCCCTGCAGGACATCCACGGCCGTCCCCTGGTCACGAGTGTCGTACGCTCCGTCCTGGCGGACCTGCGGAGGGGCGCGCTGCCCACTCCCGGGGGTGAAGTGGAGTACCGGGAGCTGGTGTCGAACCGGATCGCGGAGATACGTCGGCCGGGCCTGGTGCCGGCCATCAACGCCACCGGCGTGGTGCTCCACACCAATCTGGGACGGGCGCCACTGGCTGAAGTGGCGAGGCAGGCCATGCAACGCGCCTCGGGATACGGCAATCTCGAATTCGATCTCGCCACCGGAAAACGAGGCTCGCGCTACGATCACTGCGTACCGCTGATTCGTGAATTGACCGGGGCCGAAGACGCCCTCGTGGTCAACAACTGTGCGGCGGCCGTGGC
>JAHEKK010000186.1 GCA_024638395.1 Gemmatimonadota bacterium
CCGACCCGTCGGCCCGGAGGGACCTCGAGTCGTGGATGGACCGGCACGTTCCGGAGGGCAATACCCACTTCACCCACACCGTTGAAGGACCCGACGACATGCCCTCTCACATCAAGGCGGCCCTCACGGCTACCACCCTAGCGATCCCCTTCGAGTCCGGCCGTCTCGCCCTGGGTACATGGCAGGGCATCTTCCTCTGGGAGCACAGGCGTCAAGGATCCAGCCGTAGGTGTGTCATCCACCTCGGTGGGTAGCGCCGGCGGGGTCTACTGAAGCATCACGGTCGAACCGTCGACCCGTTGGATCCGGGCTGAGAGTCGAGACGCCGGCCCTGTCCGGACCGGCAGGTCGACGCCCAGGGCCGCCAGGGCAGCAGCCGCACCGTCGGCGTCAGGGTGCCTGGCCTCGAGGGTCAGGAGTTTCCCCGCCGCAGGCGCGCTGCGGGCAGGGTGGGCAGAATCACCCCAGCCGATCAGGAACGGAACGATCCCCCCGAAAGCCATGAGATAGGGGTCCGACAGACGCCAACGGAGCATGCTGCCGTCAGGACGCTCCCGGCTACCGTCGAGGAGGGAACCCACTTCGAATCCACGGCTTCTCGCTTTCGCCGCCACGTCGTCGATCGCCTCGCAGCGGACCGCCCAGGTGGACAGGGAGGCACGGGTGATCCCGTCCATGTTGAAGACCACGCCCCTCGGGGGCCGGGGGAGCTCCGGGTCGGGGGCCACCACCTCCAGATAGACGTCGGGTCCCAACGAAAGCAGCGCATTGTGGGAGCCGAGGTGTGGGTGCCTCCCGCCGATCGCCGGCCGCACACCCAGGAGTTCTTCGATCTCATTTCGCCCCTCGTCCAGATCGGGTACCGCATAGACGAGGTGGTCGACGTTCAGGTCCATTCGGCGGCTGCGCTCGTGAGGATGGGACAAGGGCCGGAGCAGGGCCGAAGATAGGAGGACGCGGCGTGACCGGGGAGTCCCGGCACGCAAGGCCCGCCCCCAGGTGGCCTGACGGTAGCCTTTCCGGCTCCAAGGACTGACCTTGTGAGCCATGACTGCGATCGATACCTACCTTCAGCACAGCCGGGAGCGGAGGCCTTCCCCCCAGGAGCGACCGGCCGCACCTGCCCATCGAGTGGTGATCCTCACCTGCATGGACGCCCGCATCGACCCGTATACCATCTTCGGACTGACGCCCGGAGACGCCCACATTCTGCGGAATGCGGGGGGCGTGGTGACCGCCGATGTGATCCGCTCCCTCGCCATGTCCCAGAACCTCCTCGACACCCGAGACGTCATGATCGTTCAGCACACCCGCTGCGGCATGTCGCTGATGGACGACCAGGAAATCCGAGATCACATCCGGAGCGTTACCGGAACGAAGCCCGATTTCGAAATCCATGCCTTCAAGGATCTGTCGCTGAGCCTGAAGGAGGCCGCGCTTCTGATCCGCGAAAGCCCGTTCCTGCCCGAGACCCGATCGGTCCGGGGCTTCGTCTTCGACGTCGACACGGGTGCGGTGACCGAGATGGACGTGTAGGCCGGTCACTCGAGCCGTCCCTCAGTCTCGCGGCGGTGCTATCGCCACCTTTTCCAGCCGCTCCTCCATGGTCTCCCGGGCCGGGGGCCGGAGAACGTTACCACCGGCAAACTCCTCGGCCTGGGGGTAATCCGTCCGTCGGATCCGACGTGCAGCGTCCTCTAGATCGTAGTCCGTTCGCCGGAACGTCACGTCTCCGTCCTCGAGCAACAGCCAATACGCGCCGGGGGCGTCGAACGGCATACCCACGCTTCCTGCGTTCCAAACGCCGATGCCCGCCACGTTCCGGCTGTATTGAATGTGGATGTGACCGCACACCACGACATCGGCCTCAACGCCCTGGAAGGCGGGCTCGAGGCCTTCGACGGGGGTGACCGCCGTGAAGACCTCGTTGTCGTCCCGAGGGGTGGCGTGGCAGAACAAGATCCGTTGATCACCCTCCACCACCGTGGTCGTGAGGGGCCACAGGGAGAGGGCGGCCACGACCTGTGGATCCAGTTGTTGAGCCGTCCACTCCATGACCGGTCGTACGGCGTCGGAGAACAGGCCCTCGCCCCTCCCGTTGCGGACCGCCAGGGCCGCCGATTCTCCGTTCCCATGGATGAATCGAGTCGGGAGATCAAGGCCGAGGAGAAGGTCCAGGGTCTCCTTGACCATGGGACCCGGGATCACGTCTCCGCCCACGACGACCAGATCAGGCCCGGCCTCCCGCACCTCTTCCAGGCTGGCCTCCAAGGCCGGGAGATTGCCGTGGATGTCGTAGAGGGCGGCGATTCTCACGTTCAGACGCCAGCGACGATCCCGTTCAAGGTCTCGCTGGGGCGCATCGCCCTCGACGCCAGCTCGGGATCGGGAGCATAGTACCCCCCGATGTCCTGGGGAGACCCCTGGGCGCCGTTCAGCTCTGCCAGAATTGCCGCTTCGTTTTCTTTGAGGGCTTCGGCCACCGGCCGAAACCGGGCGGCCAAGCCCGTGTCCACCGACTGCGACGCCAGAGCATTGGCCCAGTACTGGGCCAGGTAGAAGGTGCTCCCTCGGTTGTCGAGCTCGTGGACATTCCGCGAGGGCGAGCGATTGTGTTCGAGGTACTCCGCCGTGGCGTCGTCCAGCGCATCTCCCAGAACCCTGGCGGAGGGGTTGTCAAACGCTTCTCCAAGGTGCTGGAGGGAAGCCGCGAGGGCCATGTACTCGCCCAGGGAATCCCACCGTAGGTGACCCTCGGCCTCGAACTGCTGGACATGCTTGGGGGCGGAGCCTCCAGCACCGGTCTCGAAAAGGCCCCCGCCGTTCAGAAGCGGAACGATGGAAAGCATGCGCGCGCTCGTTCCGATCTCCAGAATAGGAAACAGATCTGTCAAATAGTCCCGAAGCACGTTCCCCGTTACCGAAATCGTGTCTTCGCCACGGCGGATCCTCTCGAGCGAGAACGTCATGGCGTCCACGGGCGCCAGGATGTGAATCTCGAGATCCTGGGTATCGTGCCCGGGAAGATGCTCTTCCACCTTCCTGATGATCTCGGCGTCGTGGGCCCGCTCGCGGTCTAGCCAGAACACGGCCGGCGCGCCGCTGGCGCGGGCGCGCCGGACGGCCAGCTTCACCCAGTCGCGCACGGCTTCATCCTTCGTCTGACAAGCGCGCCAGATGTCGCCGGCCTCGACGGTGTGCTCCAGCAGAACGTTGCCTTCATCATCGACGATTCGCACGGTGCCCTTGGACGGGATCTCGAAGGTCTTGTCGTGGGATCCGTACTCTTCGGCCTTCATCGCCATGAGACCGACATTGGACACGCTGCCCATCGTTGAAGGGTCGAAGGCCCCATGGGCCTGACAGTCCTTCACGACGGCATCGTAGATGGCCGCGTAGCTGGAATCGGGAATGACGGCTTTGGTGTCCTGCAACTCGCCCGCAGCGTTCCACATCCGTCCCCCGTCTCGGATCATGGGCGGCATCGAGGCGTCAATGATCACGTCGCTGGGAACGTGGAGATTCGTGATCCCTCGGCCGGAGTCCACCATGGCGACGCCCGGCCTGCTATCGAAAGCCGCACGAATGGTTGCCTCGATCGCCTCCCGTTTGCCTGTCGGAAGGTCGGCCGTCTTGGTGACCAGATCACCGAAGCCGTTGTTGGGATCGACCCCGATCTCGTCCAGAAGCTGTCCGTGCTCCTCGAACACCTGCGAGAAGAATACCCGCACCGCGTGGCCGAAGATGATGGGATCCGAGACCTTCATCATCGTGGCTTTCAGGTGGAGTGAGAACAGGACCCCCGATTTCTTCGCATCGAGGATTTCCCGATCCAGGAACTCCACGAGGGCTCGACGGCCGAGGCATGTCGCGTCCAGGATCTCGCCTTCCAGCAGCGGCAACTGCGCCTTCAATACCGTGACGTCGCCACCGGCATGGACAAGCTCGATCCGCGCCGTCGTCGGGGCCGGCAACGTCACGGACTTCTCATTGTGCCGGAAGTCACCGGAGCCCATGGTGGATACGTGGGTCTTCGAGGACGGGTCCCAATCCCGCATGCGTGGAGGATGGGCTTTCGCATGGACCTTTACGGCCTTCGGGGCCCTCCGATCGGAATTCCCCTGACGGAGCACCGGGTTCACCGCACTCCCCTTCGCCGAGTCGTATCGGGCCTTGACCCGTCGCTCCTCCTCGGAACCCGGCTCGTCAGGGTAGTCGAGAAGCGGGTATCCCCTCTTCTGCAATTCGGAGATGCACGCCTTCATCTGGGGGATGGAGGCGCTGATGTTGGGAAGCTTGATGATGTTCGCCTCGGGCTCGTTCACGAGACGCCCCAGCTCGGCGAGGTCATCCGACACCCGCTGGTCGTCGTCGAGCAGGTCCGGGAACACCGACAGGATACGACTGGCCAGAGAGATGTCCCGCGTCTCGACGGGCACCCCTGCGGCACCGGCGAAGGCGCGCAGAATTGGCAGGAACGAGTGCGTAGCGAGGGCGGGTGCCTCGTCGGTCCAGGTATAGATGATGGACGGGTTGGTGCTCATGTCGGCGGTGTCTTCAGGGGGTTCGGTGGGACGGGTCCGGCGGGCGTGGTGAGTATCGCGGACGGGCCATGTCTCAACAACCGCATCCGGGGCTGACAGGCGGGCACACGACGCCGAAGAAGGCCGGTAACCGGGGGCGACACAACGGAGGACCTCAGGCTGGCCCGCGTTGTGCTGATCGATGCGGCACCCGGCGGCCCCCCCAATTGGAGACCCGCGACCGTTGTCTTCCGAACTCTCGCGAGACAGGCCCCTTTCGGCCGCAATCATCAACTACAACGGCAGACGGTACTTGGAGAATACGGTTTCTGCCCTTGTGGCTCGGGCTCCCGCAGTCGGGGAGGTACTGGTCGTGGATTCCGGATCCAGCGACGGCAGCGCCGAATTGGTGGAAAGAATCTTTCCTGAGGCGCGGCTTGTTAGCCTCGAGGACAACCGGGGGCCTGGTCCCGCACGCAACGCGGCGATCGCCGAGGCTACCTATGATCGCATCCTCTTGCTGGACAACGATGTAGCACTGCAGCCCGGTTGCTCCGAGCACCTGACGCAGGCCTTGGACGATTATCCGGGGGCCGTGGCTGCCTTCGCAGCGATGCGCTACGCCAATGCCACCGAAACAGTCCAATTCGTGGCCGGGGAACCACACTTCCTGGGAACGATGCGGCTCTTGGGAGCGGACATGCCCGTGACCGGGATTTCCCTCGACCCCTTTCTGGTGGCCTCTGCCCCTACCAGCTGTTTCTTGCTCGACCGCTCCCGACTCCCCGACGGCTGCGGGTTCGACGAAGGGTTCACCTTCTACCTCGAAGATCATGAGTGGTGTCTGAGAACGGTGCTCAAGGGCATGGATCTGGTGGCCCACCCAGCGGCCCAATGCCTCCACGGGGAGGGCACAGTCGGCATATCGGTCCGAGAGACAGGTGAGTTCACGGCCGTGCGGGTCCGGCAGACCATCCTGAATCGATGGCAGATCCTGCTCAAGCTCTATCAGTTTCGGACACTACTTCGCTTCGCGCCCACTTTGCTGCTCTTCGAAGCTGTGCAGTTGGCCGGTGCGGCAAAGAAGGGATGGCTGAGCCACTGGTGCTGGGCGGTCTCCGCCCTGATTAAGGGTCTGCCCGACCTGGCGCGACGGCGGCGGGCCTTCCAGCGCTGCCGGACAAGGCAAGACCTGGACGTACTGCGAGGGGGGCCCTTCCCGTACAACTCGACCATCGTGTCAGGACGGGTGGAGGAGATGGGTCGCAAGGCGCTGGATGGATTGGCAGCGTTGAACTGGTGCCTGGTTGGAGGCCCCGAGTGAGGCTGACGAAGCCCAGGCTCGACCTGCTCGTCGCGTTCGGATCCCAGGCCGTATACAAGTTCCTCGGGTTCCTCGTACTGGCGATGCTCGCCCGGGCCCTGAGCCCGGCTGAATACGGCCTCTTGATGTTTTCCATCTCACTGGCCATGCTCGCGGCGTCCCTCACGGACCTTGGCATCAGTCAGGACTTGGTACGGCGGGCCGCGGCAGACCCGGATGGGGCCCTGCGACGCGCCGGCACCGTTCTATCGGCACGGATGCCGCTGCTGACCACCTACGTCGTGCTGGTCAACGTCTGGGTGGCTCTCACCAAGCCCGATGCGTGGCCGATTGTTGCGGCAGTGAGCGTTTACGGAATCGGCTTGGAGATCAATCGAACGATCTGCGGGTTGTTTGTGGGGCTGCGCCGGATCACCGACTCGGTTCGCGTGTTCTCACCAGGGCTGCTCACCCTGGTTGTTGTGATCGCTCTGGGATCCGTATTGGACGCCGGGCTCCCGTGGATGGTAGGGGCGTACGTCCTGGCCGGGCTGGTCCTGGGACCGCGCGCCATTTACTTGGCGAATTCACGGGTCGGGCCGCTCCGGATCCGATGGAGGACCCGAAACCTCTCGAGGCTCTTCGCAGGCACCCTCCCCCTTTTCGCCATGACCATGATGGCAGTGCTGTACATCTACGCCGA
>JAHEKK010000187.1 GCA_024638395.1 Gemmatimonadota bacterium
GATCCCCCTGTGATCCGGCCTACCCGGGGCGGAAGCAGACGCATGATCGAGAGTGCAGTCACCGACTTGCCCGACCCGCTCTCGCCCACGATGGCGAGCGTCTCCCCATGGCCCACGGTGAACCCGACCCCGTCCACGGCGACCAGGGGAGCGCGTCCGCCGAGGTCGAAACTCGTCTGGAGGTCGCGCACCTCCAGGAGGGCCTGGGTGCTCAGGTCCCGGCTCCTTCCCGTTCGGCCCGCGTGACGCGTCCCGTCCTCGGAGGGAAAGCGGTCGCCGTTCCGTACCGGACCTGGCGTCCTGCGGCGTCATGCATTCTCCGGTCTCCTCAGCAGCCAAGGGTGCGGGTATCGACAGGGTGGCGGGTCTGGAAGCGGCTCGCCACCTCCACACCGTCCGGACCGACCACGAGGGTGTCGATGGTCCGCCATCCATCCAGGCGCGGCCGGTATACGCCGGGCTCGCAGGAGAAGACCATTCCAGGGGTGGTGGGCGTGGAGTCGCCAGGAGCGAGCCACGGAGCTTCGTGGCCCTCGACGCCCATGCCGTGGCCGATCCGATGACGGATACCGTGTCCCAGCCCCGCCCCCCGGATTGCGCCGAGGGCCGCCTCGTTCACCCGGGAGCACGGCCACCCGCGTTCGAGGGCGTGCACAGTGGCGGCCCCCGCCTCGGCCAGCGCCTCCATGATATGACGCTGCTCGGTGCTGATCTCCCCCAGGACGAGGGTGACCCCGCTCTCGGCGTGGTATCCGCCGAGGTGGCATCCGATCCCGGCCACGACGGGGTCGCCGGGTCGCGGGCGGCGGTTCGTGACGGAACCATGGGGGAGCGCAGCCCGAGGCCCGGAGTGGATCGAGGCCGTGATCCCCGTCTTCGTCCCCTGAAACGCCTCGCCGTGGGTATCCGCGAGGATTTGCCGCACGTGCCCCGTGCAGTCGGCCAGCAGGTCCGCTTCCGCCCCGCCCTGCTGGACGATGTCACCTCCCACCTCCAGCAGCCGCTCCAGCACCAGGTCGGCGAAACGGGCGGCCTCCCGGACCAGAACGAGCTCGGCCGAGTCCTTGACGGCGCGTTCCCGCTTCGCGTGGTCGACCAGGTCCAGGCGCTCGAGACTCGCTCGGGCCGGTGCCAGGAGCGAGGCATCCAGGGTGTCCAGGGCCATGCACCGGGCCCCCGCCTCCTCGATCATCCAGAGGACTGGAGGGCGCTCGCCGGGGAACTCCTCGTACGTCCGCACACGGGCTCCTGGCACGGCCAGGGCGTTCTCCAGCTCCAGGTGCGGCACCAGGAGGAGCGCCTCCCCGTCCACCGGGAGCCAAAGCCCCATGGGGCGCTCGTTGACGGAGAAGTTCCAGCCGGTCGCGTAGGTCACGTTGCCGGCCTGAAGAAGAAGGAGGCCGTCCAGTCCCTCCCCTTGTGCCCGCTCCCGCAGTCGGCGGCGGACGTCTTCGTGGAACGCGGGCGGAAGGGGCTTCAAAGCGTCGGGTCCTCCCAAGGCCCCACAAGGACGATCTCGGCTCCGACACCCAGCTCGGCGCCCAATGCGCGAAGGTCGTCCAGCACTTGATTGTCCAGAGGGACCCCCTCGGCGGACTTCCGGGCCGCCCGCCTGGCTTCCTGCTCCCCAGGGATGAGGACCTCGGTGAACCCCGGCCTGAGGGCCCTGGACTTCACCATGGCCGCGAAGTCGTCCATTCGCCCGCGGAACTCATCGAGGGGCATGAACCACTCGATGTCGATGGCGGTCAGCGCGTGGCTCACGTCCATCTTTCCTTCGTCGGCGTAGGGCGTGAGGCCGTACCCGCCGCCGCTGATCACGCCCGTGAGGACATCGGTCATGAAGGCCAGGCCGTAGCCCTTGTAGCGGCCGATCCCCAGGAGCGCCCCGGCCATGGCGGCATGTGGATCGTCGGTCTCCTCTCCTTCGGGGGTCAGCGCCCAGTCCAGAGGTATGGGGAGCCCCGCTTCAGCGTGCCAGCGCATCATTCCCTTGCCGGCCGTGGTGAGGGCGATGTCGAGGACCGCGGGGAACCCGAGCCCCGTCGGTGCGGCGGTCCCCCAGGGGTTCGTGCCCACGGCAACTTCCCGGGCGCCCCACGGGGCCATCTCGGGCCCGGCGTTGGTGAAGGCGATCCCGATACACCCGGCCTCCGCGGCCTGCGTAGCGAACACCGCACTCGAGCCGTAATGGGTGGAGTTTCGAACCACCACCTGCCCGATTCCGCAGACCTTCGCCTTACCGACCGCCAGACGCATGGCCCGGCTCGCCGCCACCGTGCCGATCCCGTTGTGGGCGTCGACCAGCGCCAGGGCCGGGCTCTCCTTCACCAGCTCCCAGTGGGCACGGGGGTCGACGAGGCCCTGGGTGATCCGGTCCTGGTACCGCCTCAGCCGCCTCACGCCCTGGCCGTGGCCGGGGTGGAACCGGAGCTCCGAAAAGAGGAGGGCGCCGCCGAAGATCTCCGCGTCCTCCCGGGAGAGCCCCAGGGCCAGTAGAACGTCGACTGCGAAGGCCGCGAGGCTCTCCCGGGTGACGGCGGTCATGGGGATCAGGGATCAGTCCTCGAGTTCCAGGAGGTGGACCAGGTTGGCGTCGGGGGACTCGAAGCTGCCGAGCTGCCCCGCCGGCGCGGTCATGAGGATGGCGATTCCGGGGCCGTAGCCGGCCCGGGGGCCGTCGGTGGAGGCCACCACGCCGATGGCCCGGGCGCCTCGCAGGTATCCGTGGTTGTATCGGCTGTCGGTGTCCTCGAAGGCCACCAGGTCCCCGAGGCGTAGCCGGTGCAGCCCCAGCTCGGCCAGCAAGTCCCGGTCGGTGGACTGCATGTGGAGGCTTCCGCCCTCGGAGGTCAGGCCGAGCCCGGCACCGACCAAGTGCGCAGGGATCTGGGCCACGACCCCGAACGCCACGCGACCGTCCTCCTCCCGCGCGGGGAGCGCGGCCAGGAGCCCCGGCGAGATCGCCTTCAGGGACACACCAGGGTGATCCGTGAGGATCAGTCCCACCCCCTCGGCCCGGATCAGCACCTGGTCCCCCACGGCCATGCGGGTCCGGGCCTCGCGGGGAATGTGCACGATCACCTGCTCGGAGAAGCGCCCCGACTTGCCCGTAACGACCCCCCCGGTGCCCGCCGCCCCCCCGGTCATCACCCGGGCGCGGTTCCCCACGCAGGCGAAGACGTTGAGCCCACGGTTCCGCATGTCGTCAGCCTGCCGGATGCTCACCCCCGGGTGGATGCAGTCCGCGGCCCATCCGAAGGCCCGGTCGCCCACCGAGACGTTGTAGACGATCCCCCCGTACGTCGGCAGCAGGAAGGGCGTGCCGTCGGCAGCGAGCCGGTAGGGCTCGGCCGGCAGGCCCGGGAAACCGGGGTGCGCGACGTGGCCGGCCACGGAGACGGCCACGAGATCCACTTCGTTCGTGGCGAGCGTGTTACGCGGGGTCATGTTGCCTCCCAGACGTCGAGCGCGTCGGAGCTCATGCCACCTCCCGGATGCCGAGGGCCTTGGCGAGGTTGGCGGCGGGCTCGAGGTGGAAGTCCAGGAGCTCGGCCGGGCCCGCGATCAGGGTGAGAATCCCGGGCCCGTGGCCGGTCATCACCGAGTCTCCGTGGATGCAGAGGCAGACGGCTACCCACCCCTTTCGGTACGAGCGTCCAAACCGGTGGTCGACGTCCCGGATGCCCACCAGGTCCCCCAGGCGCATGCGGTCGATGCCGAGCTCGGCCATGAGTGCCCGATCCCCGGACATGAGGTCCTGGTCGACGAACTCGGCGTTGAGCTCGGCCCCCGAGCCCATGGTCCGGGCCGGGAGCTCCATGGCCACCGGGCAGCTCACTCGCCCGGCCTCCGACCGAAGGCCCAAAGCCAGGGCAAGGGCAGGGCTGGTCTTCTTGAACTCGATGGCGGGATGGCTTTCCAGCCTCAGCCCCCGGCCCCGAGTCCGGATCTGGATCGTGTCCCCGACGGTCAGCTCCTCCAGCACCTCCGGGGTAAAGTCCACCAGCAGGCGGGCGTGTTCGCCGGTGACCACGCCCTTGGCCCCTTGGGCCAACCCGGTCACCACTTCGGCCTCGTTCCCGATGCACGTCAGGTAGTGCAGGGCAAAGTCGGACCGTTCGTCAGGGTTCGCGATGGAGACTCCGGGCTCCACGTGGTCCGCGGCCCACCCGAACGCCCGATCCCCCACCCGGGCGCTGTACATGATTCCGGACATGCCCGGAAGCACCAAGCCGACCCCGTCGGGGCGATGGACGTATCCACCCCGGCGGAGGGCCGGCTGGCTCACCTGCCCCGTCACCGCCATCTCGACCAGATCGTCGAAGTTCCAGCGCAGCCCTTCGTCCATGCGCCTCCGGGGCTCCAAAGCCGACTTCGTAGAGAGGTCGAGGGGGTGCCGAAACACGCGCTTGACACCCCCGGCTGACGCACGGCACGTTGCGCGGTCACCTGTCGGAAGACCTACAGACTACGGTGCCCGGGGCCCCGGTGCAAACCCGCCGCCGCACCGACTCCGAAGAGGCCAAACCCATGGGATACAAGGCTTTCCTGGAGCGGATGGGAGAGGTCAACGACCTCCTGTGCGCCAAGTCGATCCTCAGTTGGGACGAGAGGACGATGATGCCTCGCGGGGGAGCGGACACGCGGGCGAAGCAGCAGGCCACGCTGACCGTCCTCGCTCGGGACCACCTGGTGGCGGATGAGACCCGCCGATTCTTGGAGCGGGCCGAGGCCGAGACCGCAAATCTTCCCGAGGACAGCGTCGAACGGACGATCTGCGCCCAGGTCCGGGAGGCCATCGAGTATCACCTTCGGATTCCAGCCGCCCTGGTGCACAAGCGAGCCGAGCTGGGCTCGGTCGGGCATCACGTCTGGGCGAAGGCTAGGGCGGAGAGCGACTTGGCCTCGTTCGCGCCGCTCCTGGAGGAGACCCTGGCCCTGAACCGGGAGATCGCGGAGTGCATCGGCTACGAGGGGCATCCGTACGACGCGCTGATGTACCGGTTCGAGCCGGGCGAGAGCGTTGCGTCCCTGCAGCCTCTGTTCGCCGCGCTCAAGGAGGGGCTCTTGCCCCTGGTGAAGGCCATCGGCGAGAAGGAGCCGCCGCGGGTGGACTTCCTCCAGCGCCCCTTCCCGGTGGAGGCCCAGCTCGCCTTCGCGCTGAAGATGGCCAGGAAGCTGGGGTACGACACCGATCGGGGGCGGCTGGACCTCACCGTGCACCCGTTCGAGATCTCCTTCACCCGCAACGACGTACGGATCACCACCCGCGTCAACGACGAGTGGATGCCCAAGAGCCTCTTCGGAACGCTCCACGAAACCGGGCACGCGCTCTACGAACAGTTCTGTGACCCGGCCTACACCCGCACGCCGTTGGCCACGGACCTCGTCGGGCTGTACGCGGTGGGCGGCGTGAGCTTCGGAGCCCACGAGAGTCAGTCCCGCCTGTTCGAGAACCACGTGGGACGGAGCCGTGAGTTCTGGGAGCTGCACTACGGGGAGCTTCACGACACGTTCCCGGAACAGCTCGCGGGCGTCGACGCAGAGACCTTCTGGCGGGCGGTGAACCGGGTCGAGCCGGGGTTCATCCGCGTGTTGTCCGACGAGCTCACCTACGACTTCCACATCATGCTGCGCGTGGAGATCGAGGCGGCCCTCATCGATGAGAGCCTGCCCGTGTCGGACCTCCCCGAGGCCTGGAACGCGAAGGTCGAGGAGTACCTGGGGCTGGACGTCCCGAACGACCGGCTCGGCGTGCTTCAGGACGTTCACTGGTCGTCAGGGCAAGTGGGGACCTTCTGCAACTACACGATCGGCAACGTGATGGCGGGGCAGCTCTTCGACACCGCCACGACGGACCCCCGGATCCGGGAAGGGTTGGCCGAGGCCGACTATCTGCCGCTCAGGGAGTGGCTGACCGAGCACGTCCACCGCCACGGCCGCCGCTATACGCGTAACCAGCTCCTGGAGAAGGCCACCGGACGCACCCTCGACCCGGCCCCCTACCTCGCGCACCTGACCCGGAAGTACTCGGACATCTACGGGATCTGAAGCCTCCATGCACCCTGCGGGCTCCGCTCCGAGAGGACGCTCCCATGGCTGACTCCGTCCAACAGCTGGGCTCGGGCGCCTTCTTGGGAGCGTTCGAGGCGCTGGAGGAGGGCGATGTGAAGCGGGCGGGACGTCTCATTGCCGAGCATACCGATGCGCTCGCGGACTTCGATGCCGCAACCGTCGCTGAGCACCCTGTATGAGTCAGAAACGGGTCCTGATCACCGGGGCGGGGGGGTTCGTGGGTAGGGCGCTGGCCCTGGGTTTCGCCGATCTCGGCTGGTCGGTGGTCGGCCTTGACCGTGCGTTCGACGCAGCGCGGGAAGATCACGGCCTCCTTCGGGTTAACGCCGAGTTATGCGAGGGCGTGCCACCGGACGTGCCAGGAGTGGATCTGGTCGTCCACGCCGCCTGGGTGACCACGGACGCCGGGACGCTGGGGATCACGCC
>JAHEKK010000188.1 GCA_024638395.1 Gemmatimonadota bacterium
GACTCCCGGCGTGGTCTTCCTGTCTCTTTCTGCCTTCTTCTAGTGGACTGCAACGGGTAAACGCTGCGTGCCGAAAAGGATCGCGCGGAATCGGGTCCGGTCGCTCGATTGCCTGCTCGGGAGTCAGCTCGTGCAAAGCCCTTCCATCGTGTGTCATTGCGTTGAGCTCCCACTGGATCCGACTATGGCAAGGGGGCTGATTCGCCTGCGTACCGTTTCCGGAGAGACATCATGGGCAGATCCCTGGGTGTGCTGAGAATTGGACTCCTGGGTCTGACCGGGCTGCTGGTATTCGCAGCCTTGGCGTTCTACATCCAGTCCGAGCGGATCTTGAATCGGCAGTATGAGGTCGCCGCCGCCTCGGTTGCGGTATCGTCCACGCCCGAAGACATCGCCGAGGGAGAACGCCTGGCCGCCATCGCCGGTTGCAGCGGTTGCCATGGTGATCAGCTGGAAGGCGGCACCTTCTTCGAGGGCCCCTGGCTCGGCACCATCGTCTCTCCGGATCTCACTCGGGTCGCGGCCAACCACACCGATGCCGAGCTGGAAGGGATCATTCGGCGAGGGATAAGAAAGGACGGCACCAGCGTTCTGGTCATGCCTTCGGAGATGTTTGCCCACATGACCGATTCCGATCTCGGCAAGATTCTGGCGTTCATCCGCAGCCGTCCGGTCGGCGATGGGCCCGAGACCAGGCTCTCCCTCAGGCTGGCGCGGGTCTTCCTCGTACTCGGGGAATTCCAGATGGCCACCGAGCGAATCGACGCGGGGCCCTGGCCCCATCAGCCCGGTCCGTCCGATCCAGAGGATTGGGGTCGGTACCTTGCCATGACGGCGTGCACGGAGTGCCATGGCACCGACCTCGCGGGCGCCGACGACGGCACGACTCCGGACCTGGCAATCGCTGCTCCGTACAGCCTGGAGGAGTTCCAGACGCTCATGCGTACGGGAGTGCCCAAAGGAGGTCACGAGCTGGACCTCATGGCTGAGGTGGCTCGTGGCCGTTTCGTGCACTTCACGAACGAGGAAGTGACGGCCCTGCACGGGTACCTTCGGGCGCGGGCGGGAGCGTAGAGGACGAAGAGCCCTCCTGAGCCCGGCTAGCTCTCCGCAGCTCTGGTCGGAGCACGGGGGCGACTGCCTTCGTCGTCTGCCTGTGCCCTTCTTTCAGGGGGGTGTGAGGGGTCCCGAAGGTCCCGGAGGGAGCCCGCCGGACCCGGATCGTCCTCCTGGGCCGATTTCGCTGGAAAGTCCCCGTCCCCGATGTCAGGGAAAACCTGACATCCGTCCCTCAGTAAATCCGACGTTGGTATCCGAATTTGTGGCCAATACTTCTTGTCGAGGCATGAGAACTCCACAGAAGAGGGGTCATGGACAGCACCCATTCGTACCAGCGGCCGTTCCGACTCGCCCTCGTCACCCTCCTGGTGGCGTGCGGGGGTCCGGATACCGCGGAGGCGCCGGTCGATTCGTTCGACGCGGCATCCAACCGGGGTCAGGCCTTCGTGGCAGATGACAAGTCGGACCCGAATATCCTGAACATCGCAATGGGATCCGAAGACCACACCACCCTGGTAGCGGCCGTGCAGGCCGCCGAAATGGAGAACATCCTCGTCAACGCAGGTCCACTCACTGTGTTCGCTCCGACGAACGCGGCCTTCGCCGAACTACCGGCCGGAACCCTGGATGAGCTCCTGAAGCCGGAGAACAAGCAGCGGCTTTACAACATCGTGACCTCCCATGCGAGTCCCGGGAAGTTCACCGTGGAGCAGATCGCCGGCGAGACACAGCTCTACCAGGCCACAGGCCACTACGTCGACGTAGAGGTGCGGGATGGCGAGACGTACGTGAACGGCGCGCGTATCATCGCGTCCGTGCCCGCCACCAACGGGATCGTCCACGTGGTGGACAAGGTCTTCCTGATCGCCGCCAGCTAGGTCCCATGCTTTCCCGTGGCGGGCTGTATGCCCTGCAGGCGTCGCTCCTCCTCGCTCAACGCGACGCCGGGGGATGGATCTCTGCGGCCAGGATGGCCCAGGAGCTGGAGGTGCCTGGTGAGTACCTGGCGAAGGTGCTATGCCGGCTCAAGGGGGAGGGGATTGTCGCGTCGACCCGTGGCAACCGGGGGGGATACCGGCTGGCCCATCGGCCTGGAGACCTGACGGTAGAGGACGTCGTGTTTCCCTTCGAACAGCCCCGGCCCCTCAGGCGTTGCCTCCTCGGCGGGACCTGCGACCTGGACAACCCGTGTACGGCCCACCGTCGCCGACTGGAGTGGAACCAGGCCCGTGCGAGGATCTTCCGGGCCACCAGGCTCACGGACCTGCTCCCCGAACCCGCCACGGCCCGAACCGTTGCGGAACCCACTCAAACTTCCCACCCGAAGGACAGGACATAGATCATGCGCATGCTCATCCGGGCGCTGGCCCTCGTTGCCGCGGCCACTGTCTCCACCTGTGGAGGCGCCGACAACTCCGATGGGAACGGGGCGTCCTCCGCGCCGCCCGCGGCGTCGACGGCCGGTTCGTCCAACGCCTCCGCCCCACTGACCGACGTGGAGCTGGAACAGGGCATCGGCCCCATCCGGGACATGACGCTGGGTTCCATCGATCCGGCACTCGCCGCAGAGGGCGAAGCGGCATTCACCCTCAAGTGCTCCGCGTGCCACAAGCTGGACCAGCGGTATGTGGCTCCCCCGCTGGGTGATGTGCTCGAGCGACGCCGTCCGGAGTTCGTCATGAACATGATCCTCAACGCCACGGAGATGGTGCAGCGGCATCCGGAGGTCCAGAAACTCCTGGCTGAGTACTTCACCCCGATGACGATTCAGGTCACGGAGGAGGCCGAGGCCCGGGCGATCCTGGAGTATCTCCGGTCGGCCCAGACCGCGGTTGTAGATGGTTCCTGAAGACACACCACCCACGGCCCGGTCGACCCGGGCGCTCATGCAAAAGGAGACCACGATGACCCGCTCACTGAAGTCGCGCGTGGTGACACTGGGGGCCGTATTGGCCTTCGGCACCCTCGCGGCCTATGCGTGCCAGTCGGGTAACACCAGCGGCGTCGGCGCCGGCGATATGGTCGGCGCGGCCGAGGCCGTCTACGTGGCGCCCGGCGAGTACGACGAGTTCTATGCCTTCATGTCCGGAGGGTTCAGCGGGAACCTGACGGTCATGGGGCTTCCCTCCGGCCGCCTGCTCCGCACCGTACCCGTATTCAGTCAGTTCCCGGAGAACGGCTGGGGATACGCGGAGGAGACGAAGGCGATGCTGGAGACGTCTCATGGATTCATTCCATGGGACGACGCCCACCATCCCGAGCTTTCGATGACCAACGGGGTCCCGGACGGGCGTTGGATCTTCATCAACGGCAATAATACGCCGCGGGTGGCACGGGTCGATCTGAACAGCTTCGAGACCACCGAAATCCTCGAAATCCCGAATTCCGCCGGGAACCACGGCTCACCCTTCATCACCCCCAACTCCGACTACCTGGTCGCTTCGACGCGCTTCAGCGTGCCGATCCCCAACCGCGACATGTCGATCGAGGAATACAAGGGGAACTTCAAAGGCACCCTCTCCTTCGTGCGGGCGAACGAACCGGGGAACATGGGCGTCGCGTTCCAGATCCTCATGCCCGGGTACAACTACGATCTGGCTCACGCAGGGAAGGGACCCTCTGACGGATGGATGTTCTTCACCTCGTACAACAGCGAGGAAGAGCACACCCTCCTCGAGATCAATGCCTCCCGGCGGGACAAGGACTTCGTAGCGGCGGTGAACTACCGTCGTGCCGAGGAGTGCATCGCGAGCGGCGCTGGTGAGACGACGCCGGCCCGCTACGCCCACAACTACATGAACGAGCACCACATCGCGGTCTCCGACATGCTCGAGGAAGTCCTGGTCATCGAGCCGGCGACCTGCTCCGACATGGTGTACTTCCTTCCGACGCCGAAGTCACCCCACGGCGTCGACGTGGATCCGACGGGCCAGTACATCGTGGCCGGCGGCAAGCTGGCGACGGTCATTCCCGTTCACTCCTTCGAGAAGATGATCGCCGCCATCCAGGCCGAGGACTTCGAGTCCGTCGTGGACGGAATCCCCGTCCTGACCTACGAGTCGGTGATCGCGGGTGAGGTGGCGAACGCCGGACTCGGTCCGCTCCACACGGAGTTCGACGGCCGGGGGTATGCCTACACGACGGCCTTCATCTCTTCAGAGATCGTCAAGTGGGAGCTGGGCACATGGCAGGTCGTCGACAGGATCCCGGTCTACTATTCCGTGGGCCACCTCATGATCCCCGGCGGTGACTCGCAGCAGCCGTGGGGCAAATACCTGGTGGCGTTGAACAAGATCACGAAGGACCGGTACCTGCCCACGGGCCCCGAGCTCGCTCACTCCGCACAGCTGATCGACATCAGTGGCGATCAGATGCGCCTCCTGCTCGACTTCCCGACACAAGGCGAGCCCCACTATGCCCAGGGGATCGCGGCCGAGCTGTTGATGGACGACCAGGTCCGGTTCTACTCCCTCGAGGAGAACGAACACCCGTGGGTCGCCCGGTCCGAGGGCGAGACCCGGGTCGTGCGGGATGGGAATGAAGTCCATGTCGCCATGACGTCGATTCGGAGCCATTTCACGCCCGACAACATCGAGGGGGTCCGGGTAGGCGACGAGGTCTACTTCCACGTGACCAACCTCGAACAGGATTGGGACGTGCCACACGGCCTGGCCATGATGGGGGCCGAGAATGCGGAGCTGCTGATCATGCCGGGGCAGACGCGGACCCTCAAATGGGTGCCCGACGCGCCAGGCGTATACCCCTTCTACTGCACCGATTTCTGCTCGGCGCTCCACCAGGAGATGCAGGGGTACGTGCGGGTTTCGTCGCCGAATGCCGGAGTCCCAATCCGTTGGGGCACGGGCGGGGACTGGAATACCAACTGACCATCAGCCGTGGGGCGGCGTGAGGCCGGTGAGAGCCGGCTTCGCGCCCAGCCCCCAACCAGGAGACCAATCATGGCCGGAGGAGACCGCGCCCGGGCAAGCCGTATGGCCAAGGGAAGCCGGATTCTCATCCTCGTGGCGTCTATCGCACTGGGCCTGACCTACATATTGCCCATCTGGACCATCAGCCTGGAGGCTCCCCAATACCCCGAAGGCCTGGGGATGGTGATTCGCCTCAATACCATCGAGGGCCAGAAGAGACACGACCTGTCCAACATCAACAACCTCAACCACTACATCGGAATGCAGAGGATCGAGCCGGAATCGATCCCGGAGCTTCGGATCATGCCTTTCGTGGTCGCCGGGCTGATTCTGACGGGAGTTCTCGTTGCGTGGGCGGGGCGGAAACGCCTTCTCTACGCGTGGACGGCCGTCTTCCTGGCCATCTCTTTGGTCGGATTGGCCGACTTCTGGAAGTGGGAATACGACTATGGCCACAACCTCGATGAGGAGACGGCCATCATCAAGATTCCGGGCATGAGCTACCAGCCGCCTCTCATCGGGTCGCGAGAGATCCTGAACTTCACCGCACATTCCTGGCCCGGGACGGGGGGCGTCATCGCGATCCTCGTCGCTCTGTCCGTGGTAGGGGTTTCGATCCGGGAGTGGCGATCCCGTGGTGTTGGGGGCGAAAGGGCCGACGGGGGAGTCGGAGCATCCGCCAAAACCCTGGTCGGGGCCGGTTCACTGGGTCTGGCCATGATGGTTGGGCTCGCCGGCTGCGGCGATCCCGGTCCCCGACCCCTCGTGGCCGGAGTGGACGCTTGTGCCGATTGCCTGATGGTCCTGGATGCCAACGGCCATGGCGGGCAGATCATCTCCTCGACGGGGCGGGTGTACACCTTCGATTCCGTGGAATGCATGGCGAACCACCTTCGCGCGGGAGTGGAGGCCGAGGGAGTCCGCTCATTGTGGGTGGTGGACTTCTCCGAGCCCGGGTCGCTCGTGCCGGCCGAGGAGGCGTTCTACCTGGTGAGTCCTATGCTGGCATCGCCCATGGGACTCGGGGTGACGGCTTTTGCCCGATCGGAGGACCGGGACGGCGCCGTGCACGCGTTCGGCGGCGACGCAGCCGATTGGAGCGGAGTGAAGGCGCTGGTCTCCTCTGCCTGGCCGCAGGGGAGGCCTTCCAGGAGTCACGGGGGACACGCGACGGAGGTCCCGCTCCCGGATGAGACCGGGGCCTGACCGTGTCGTTGCCGATCCATGCGTTGGCCGTGGCGCTGACGCTCTCGCCGGGCCCCTCGACTCCGGCGTCCTGGCCTGCGGTCGAGCCCTCCAGGGCTCCGGCGGAGGTGCCCACCCAGCCGGCACCGTCCCTCGGTCAGCCGTCCACGATCCGGGTCGGTAGCGGAAAGCGGTTCTCCTCCATCACCGAGGCCGTGTCGGCCGCCCTTCCGGGGGACACGATCGTGGTCTCACCGGGCATCTACCGTGAAGCTACGGTGATCGTCGACAAGCCCCTGTCACTGCTGGGAGA
>JAHEKK010000189.1:0-688 GCA_024638395.1 Gemmatimonadota bacterium
CAGAAGCTCACGACCCTCTACGGACAGTCCACGCACGAGCCCGTCGGGGAATCGGGGTACGTTCATGGCAGGCGGATTCCCGGCCAGCCATCGCACCACGGCGGCCTTCTCGTCGGCCGGTGCACGGCCAAGGAAGTCGGCCACCCCACGGCCCAGGGCGCCTCCCCGCCGAGGCCCGTCGTATTCCCTTTCAATCGCCAGGACCAGGGCTCCTGCGGTGGCAGGGGCCTTTCCGGGCACGACAACCCTCGACCCGACGTCCAGGAGGGACTGGCCCCGCACCTCCGCCCGCCGGGAGAGAGGAGCGAAGGCGCCTGCACCGCCCAGGACGCATCGGGCCCAATCCTCGAACCGGGGAGGGGCGCCCTCCTCGGGCAACGGGCGAACGCGTTGCACCGCGGCGCCCATTTGCGAGGCGTCAGGAAGCCTCCCGACCAGGATCGGGCGAGCGAAGGCCGCACCGGCGCCTTCGGTAGAGAAGTACGTGGAGTAGCGATCCCTCGTCGGAAGCGACAACCAGGTCAGCAGCATGACGAGAGCGTGGATTATAGAAGCCGCCTGGACAAAATAGAACGATCGTGCTAGAAAGCGTGACATGAGGAAGGGCGAGCAGACGCGGAGCGCAATCCTGGACACAGCGCTCGCCGAGGCGAGCACCGTGGGGCTGGCCGGCATCAGCATCGGCGGG
>JAHEKK010000189.1:698-6464 GCA_024638395.1 Gemmatimonadota bacterium
GCGTACCCACGACGAGGGGTCTCCCCGGTAATCGTCATCGGGGTTGAGGAGTACCACGTCGTTCGAATCTCGAGCATCCGACAGGGCGTGATAGGTCGAAGCAAGAAGCCCGCACGCCCCCTGGATGCCCATTTGCCCGGCGACCCACCCGGCGAGCGACGACAGGGCAGCCAGTCGGGCTTTCTCGAAGGCGTCGTGTGCGGTCCGCGCCGGGATTTGTAGCGGCTCCAGTAGCCCGTCGGGTTCGACCCAATCGCGACGAAAAGCGGGAAACCAGTCCCCTGGCACGACGCCGCTCGACCCCGGCGCAAACAGCCCCAGAGGGAAGCCGGCGATGGCATGGAAGGCGGCTTCGTCGAAGAGGAGCGTGTGTGTTCCCACGCGGGCCCTGGCACCGTCCTTCCCACCCCGCGGCCTCACCAGCCCCGTCACGCTCAGGCCCACCCGGCCATCCATGGGAAGGTAGGCCAGGGGCAAGTGGCCGATGGGACTCACCTCTTCGTGTCCCCCCACGAGGACCGGCGCGTCGCGGGCGAGCTCCAGCCCCGTGCCCCACGGAATCCTCTCCTCGAGTCGCCCGGCTCTCGACCCTTCCAGGGCCGGGGAACAGGCGACCGTGGCCCACGCGGCATCATATGCCGATGCGTTGGAGGCGAACACATGCCGGTCCACGAGGCGGCTCCCGGACACGGTCACGACGGCTCCAGCGCCCGGAGCACCAACAACCGGCCCAGGAGGTCGGCGTCGAGAGGGCCGCTGGCCAGCGATGTCGTGTCTCCCAACCGCCGAAGCGCCAGGAGGGTCAGGGCAGCCCGTACGGAGTCGGAGGGAGGGCCGGTTCCGGACCACCAGCTCCCCACGACAGCGGCCCCCGCCGAATCCAGCGCAGCCGCCCCCTCCACCAGCGGAATCAAGGACGAGTCGCGCCCGGCAAGGAGCGCTTCGTATCGCAACCAGGCCGGGTGTTGGGAGGCCTCCACCCGGCGCACTCCGCCGGAATCGATCCCGAGTCCGGCCGGGTCCCCCGGGACGTTGGCGACGGCCCCGTCGACTGCCGCCTGCCCCGCGACGGCGTCCCCGGCCCGGAACACATTCGCAGCACCCCAGCCGGCGATCCCGAGCAGCAGGGCCACGGCTGCACCGGCCAGGGCCGTCGGCCACGAAACGGCACTCCTGCGGGAGGACGCCTGGAGCTCCTCTCGGGCCACTCGGCGGACGAGGAGGGCCCACTCCTCCGGGTCCGGGCGACCTCGCTCCACCTCGTCCCGCACCAGCCCGCGGGCGTCCTCCGCGAACGCCTCCAGGGCCTCCCGAAACTCCCGGGTCAACGCCCGCTCGATCCCCAATTCCTCTTCCCTCACCGGGCCACCTCCGCCGGCGTCAACGAAAACCGGAGTCGAGTCCCTTCAGGGAGCCGGGCCTCCGGGGCCGACGCTCCCATCGCGTCCAGTGCGCCGGCGGCCGAGCGGTTGTTCTCCAGGTGATAGAGGCGGAGGAAGTCGGCAGACGTCATGTTCCAGGGAATCACGACCGTCACGGAATCCCGGGCGCCCAGAAAGGCGGCCGCCTCCGCGCTCCCGTCGTCGTATTCCAGATCGGAGCCCGATGGATCCTCATCCACGTACACAAGGGCGGCCGACCTCAGGCCAGGGCCCACGGAGGCGGCCAGGGATCCAGAAACGATCCAGAGGAACGCCACGCCCACCATCCCCGCTCCAGCGACGAGGACCCACCTCCCGCCGCCACCGCCTTCCCGCCGCCGCTCAGCCATCCCATCCTCCAATCCGGCCAGAACCCGGGTCAGAACGCCCGCTCTATCCGGGCCTCCCACTACGGGCCTGGCACCCGCCACGTTTCCCGGCATACGATGACCGGTCTCGATATCATCGTTGGGCCACGACGGACGACCCCCGAAGCGTTGGACGCAGAAGGAGACGGAATGGGCTTCACCTTGGGACACGTACAGGGGCTGCAAGCCGTCGGGGTGGGCCTTCTCGCCGCGGCTCTGGTTCTGGTCGTCGGGGAACCGGTTGCCGGCCAGTCACGGACGGCCTATCCCGCCTCGGCACAGGGCGGGAACTACATGCACAACTACTACCTCCCGCCGGCCCCGGCCTCGACGCCCTGGTACCCGGCCTGGCATCCCTCCGGGGAGACCATCGCCGTTTCCATGAGCGGGTCCATCTGGACCGTGGACCCGGAGACCGGCGTCGCCTCCGAGGTGGTTTGGGGGGACCGCTACTACTCGTCACCGGACTACTCTCCCGACGGCCGTTGGCTGATCTACACCTCCGACGACGGTGGCGGAACCATGGATCTGGAGGTCCTGGACACCTCCACCGGCGAACGACACATCCTGACCGACGACCCACAGCTCTACGCGGATCCACGGTTCTCTCCCGACGGGCAGCGCATCGCCTACGTCTCTACCGAGCCCCAAGGCTATTTCAACGTCTACATCCGCGACTTCCACGCCGGCGCCTGGGCGGGGGAGCCCGTGGCGGTCACGTCGGACAACTCCTTCGGGCGCGAGCGCCTCTACTTCGGCTCCTGGGACATGCACATCTCACCGTCCTGGATGCCCGACGGGGGAGAGCTGCTCATGGTCTCCAACCGGGACGTGGCCCTGGGAAGCGGAAACGTGTACAGGGTCCCCGCCCGGGAGGGCGGTATCGAAGACCGCACGACCGTCCTCCGGGAACAGAGCCTGTACCGGACGCAGCCCCACGTATCCTACGACGGGCGCCGCTTCGTGTACTCGTCGACCGCCGGGGCCGCCGACCAGTTCAACAACCTCTACGTCCAGCCGACGTCGGGGGGCGAGCCCTATAAGCTCACCTTCTTCCAGCACGACGCGTTCCATCCCCGGTGGTCTCCGGACGCCGAGTGGATCGCGTTCATCGCCAATGAACAGGGCCTTCCGGGCCTTTATCTGCTGGAGACGTTTGGAGGGGCCCTCAGAAAGGTGGAGATCCGGGAACGGCGGTGGGCGCGTCCCATGGGAACCCTGTCGGTCACGACCGTCGGAGGGGACGGCGGCCCTGTGGCGAGTCGAATCCATCTCACCGCCGCCGACGGGAAGTTCTACGCTCCCCGGAACGCCTACGCCCGCGTGAGCCGCGTCGGCGACCGCATCTTCCATCACCCCGGTACCTTCACCGTAGCGCTGCCCGCCGGGCCCGCACGGCTCACGGCGCTCAGGGGCTTCGAAGTGACGCCGGTGACCCGAGAACTGGAGATCAGGGAGGGCGCCGTCACGGGCCTGACCATTCCGTTCGAGGAGGTCTCCGACGTATCGGACGAAGGCTGGTTCTCCGGCTCGACCCACGTCCACATGAACTACGCCGGGAACCTCCACAACACCCTGGCCAACCTCATGATGATGTCCGACGCCGAGGATCAGGACATCGTCAACGAGCAGGTGGCCAACAAGGACAACAGGATTCTCGATCACCAGTACTGGCTCCCCGGGGGGGGACCGCACCCCTTGTCCCGACCGGACCGGATCCTCGTCGTGGGCCAGGAGTACCGGCCTCCCCTGTACGGGCACGTGTTCATGTTCGGCCACCGGGACCATCTGATCTCTCCGTACGCCACCGGCTACGAGGGAACGGCCATCGAGAGTCTGTATCCCAGCAACACGGACATGCTGCGAAAAGCGAAAGCCCAGGGCGCAACGGTGGGGTACGTCCATTCGGGCTACAGCGGCGACCCACTGGACGGAAACCTGGGCGGCGCGAAAGGGTTCATCGTGGACGCGGCTCTCGCTGCCGCGGATGCCGTGGAGTGGTCGACACCACAGGACGGTTGGCCCCCCCTCTACGCGGTCTGGAGCAACGACTTCAAGGTGACGGCGGTAGGGGGTGAGGACTCCATCTCCAACCTGCATGCAACACCGCTGCTGGGATCGATGCGCACCTATGTCGCGACTCCCGGCGGCTCACTGACGATGGACGGGTGGTTTCAGGGACTCCGGGAGGGACGGGCCTACGTGAGCTCGGGACCGCTCATCGATCTGAGCGTCGAAGGCGAAGCTCCTGGCGGCTCGGTCAACCTGGAATCCGCCGGGGCGTTGACCGTACAGGGGCGGGTCTGGAGCATCACGCCCCTCCTTCGGGCGGAACTGGTCTGGAACGGCGAGGTCGTGCGCACGTACGAGTTCGACGGGGAGCGGAAGGCGCTCGAGATCCACGATCTTATCGAGGTCGAAGGGAGCGGGTGGGCCCATCTCCGGGTCGAAGGCGATCCCGACGAACGGTGGCCGTTGGATGCCTCGTACGCCCAGGCCTTTACGAACCCGGTTTGGGTGTACGTCAACGGTCAACCCATCCGCAGCGCGGAAGCCGCCGATTACGCAGTTCGTTGGATCGACAAACTGCAGTCGATGGCCGAGGCCTGGCCCGGATGGCGTTCTCAGAGGGAAAAGGATCACGTCTACGCTCAATTTGAAGAGGCACGGCGGATCTACCGACGCCGTGGGGAGGAAGCCAGGCCGTGAACGACGCAAGAGGACGAACGTCGTCACGGCTACGTAAGGCTCCCGGCGTCTTCCTCGTGATGAGCCTGGCCCTGTCGGCCGGCATGAGGCCGCATCCGCTGCCGGGACAGGCCCCGCCGGGCACGCCCGCGATCCGGAGTCAGGTCGTCGAGAGCGGAACGAACGCCGTACTCCAGGCCGTCAGCCCCGTCAACGAGGAGGTGGTCTGGGTCAGCGGACACCGTGGCGTGATTCTCCGTAGTCTGGACGGGGGGCTGACCTGGGCCCCGGTCCCCGCACCTGCAGGCGACACGTTGCAGTTCCGGGATGTGAAGGCGTTCTCGACGGAGGAGGCCGTCGTGCTCAGCGCAGGCACCGGAGCGCTCTCCCGTATCTACCGTACCGACGACGCGGGCCGCTCGTGGCACACGTCGTTCCTGATGGAGCATCCCCAGGGATTCCTGGACTGCCTGGATTTCTGGGACGGACGCCGTGGGTTCGCGTACGGAGACGCGATCGACGGTGCGCCCTACGTGTTGCTGACCGATGACGGCGGCCGCACCTGGTGGCGAGCTCCGGTCGATGGTCTACCAGCCGCTCGAGAGGGAGAGGGGGGCTTCGCCGCCAGCGGCACGTGCGCCGAAGCCGGGGAAGGCGGGCGGGGCTGGATCGCAACCGGCGCCGGGGGATCGGCCCGGGTCCTCGGTACCACGGACCACGGATCGTCCTGGTCGGCCTCGGACTTGCCCATCGCCACCGGCTCCATGGCCGGGGCCTTCACGATCGCCGTATATGCCGGTCAGCCGACCATGATCCTTGGAGGTGATCTGGGGCGGGAAGAGGAGGTCGTGGCCAATGCAGCGCGGCCGGCCGAGGGGAAGGGATGGACCCAGACGGCCGTTCCGGCGCCCATGTCCGGAGCGGTGTACGGTAGCGCTGCGTCGGGGCCAGAGGAGGTGGTGGCTTTCGGACCGGCGGGATCGGCCTACACGCCTGACGCCGGCCGGAGCTGGCAGGACCTGCCGGAGGTGGAGGCCTGGGCGGGGGCGTTCCACGCCGGTGCGGGCAAAGGGTGGGCCGTGGGAACCCGGGGGCGAATCTGGGTTCTCACCAGAGCCGACGGCGCTCAGGGCCGATGACCCCGGGACCATCAGCCCGCCTCGGCAGTGGTCGAGCCCGCCCGGAGTGTCACGGCTCGCACGGAGGAGCGTACAATCGCTGGACCGAAGGGAACAGCGTGAACAACGGGTCTAGGGCCTTCAGAGGAGGATCACGGCGGCTCGCCATCA
>JAHEKK010000190.1 GCA_024638395.1 Gemmatimonadota bacterium
GCCGTCCCCCCATGGCGTAGATATCATGCCATGGACGCAACTCAGACGAACGGCACGATGACAACCGCACCGCCACTCGGCGCACCCGCGTCCCTGGTACGCCCCGGCTTGGCCATCGGCGCGGCGAAGACCCGCCGCCGGTCCTGAAGGTGTCGAGGAGCCGCCACCCGTCCCCGTGGGGGCGGCTCCTCGGATCAGCTGATGTCGAGCGTGTAGGATCCCAGGTCCAGGGCCTCGAAGCCCGAGACGAGAATCCAATACTCCGTGTCCGGCTGGAGAGACCACTCCAACTGAGCGTCGAGGGTTCCGGTTCCATCGTCATCGAAGGCAACCAGGCTGTTCAGAGCCGGGTTGGCCACGTTTATCTGGAATAGATCGAGGAAGCTGTCAAAGCCCGACTCGACGGTGAACGTCACCGTCGTGAGATCCGAGACGCGAACCCGCCAGCCCTCCCAGTATCCGTCGCCCGTGCCCACCAGCGTGCCCTCCGTCAGGCAGTCGTTGGTGCCGATGATCCCCGGCCGAAACGCCGGCGGCGGGGCTGTGCCCCGGATACAGAAGCTGTTGAGAATGGCCTGGTCGATGTTGGGGAATCCCTCGGTCAGCCCGGGCCCTGTCCCGCTGTCGCCGCACGCAGCCGCAGTGATCACGGCGATGACCAGCGCACTCGTTCTCGCTCTCATGAATCCTCTTCTCTGGGGTTTTCCACGGGTTGGGTAGTGGAGCCTACGCCGTCACCACGGGCCACGGAGACCACTCCCGCCAACGTCCCCGCGTGAAATCGGGAAAATCGACGGGTGCACTGCCGCTGGCCACACTGATCTCGGACAGCTCACAAACGGCACTCAAGGCTGCCGCATCATACACGTTCATGTCGGTCGGAATTCCGTCCCGGAGGCACTTGATCAACCGATAGTCCTCCATGAAGTCCATCCCCCCATGACCGGCGCCGATGGATGCGTCACGAAGCGCCTGCCATAGCGGATGTTCGAACGCCTCAAAGTAAGCCTCGGCGTCTTCCCACTGGTGCTCAGGGCTCCGGCCCTCGAGATACACCCGGTCGGGGTAGCCCTGGAAGATGCCCCGGGTCCCCTGGACCTGATTGATGCGTGAGTAGGGGCGCGGCAGGTTCGTATCGTGCGAAACGTAGATCGTGCGGCCCTGATGGGTTTGGATCAAACTCCCGTTCACGTCTCCCAGAGCGAAGGTCTCCGCCCGCTTGGGGTCCCCCTCCGGGTAGTGCGTCTCCGCCCACTCCTGAAGCCCCCGGGAGGGGCTGCTCATGGAGACGAGCCGGGCGAACTGATCGCCCCGGTTGATGTTCATGCAGTTCGCGACCGGGCCGAGTCCGTGGGTCGGGTAGAGATTCCCGTTCCGCGTCCATGCGTGGTCACGCCTCCAGAGCCCCTCTCCTTCATCGGCGAACTTGATGCTCCTGAGATCATGCAGGTACCCGCACTCGCCATGGAGGATCTCGCCGAGGTGCCCCTGCCGAACCAGGTTCAAGCAAAGAAGCTCGGCTCGGCCATAGTTCACATTCTCCATCATGACGCAGTGCCGGCCGGTCGCCTCGGCCACCTCCACCAGCCGCCAGCAGTCCTCGAGGGTGTACGCCGCGGGAACCTCAGTCGCGGCGTGCTTACCGCTTTCCATCGCCGCGACACAAACGGGAACGTGCCAACGCCACGGCGTGGCCGTGTACACCAGTTCCACGTCGGTTTCGGCACACAGCCGCTCGAAGTCCCGCTCACCGCGGGTGAACAGCGTGGGGCGGGGATGCCCCGCCGCTTCGATCAGGTCCGCAGCACGCTCCGCATGGGCAGGCACCACATCGCAGACCGCACTGATCACGCAGCCCTCGATGCGCACCAGGTTCCGCACGTGGGCCGTTCCCATCCCCCCGACCCCGACGAAGCCGATACGCACCTCCTCGATAGGCGGGGCCGCCAGGGGTTGTGAAGGTGGTGCCGAGAGGGACTCCGGAACGCGAGCCGTGGCCGAAGGCCCTTCGCCAGGGGCTTGCGCGACACCGGCACCCGGGGCGCACCCGGCCGCTACGGAACCGACGCCAACCGCACCGGTCTTGAGGAAGGTGCGCCTGGAAAAGGCTCCAGCGGCGGGGGTGCGATCTGACATCGGACTACGACCTCGGGCGGATGGATGCGCGCTGGATCCCGTCGGATCCGTCTTCGCAGCCTAACGTAGCCCGGCCGGGCCGGTGACTCCACTTCCCGGCGCCCCCACCCTGAAAGAGGTGGGAGGCGAACGCCCCGTGGGACGCCGCCTCCCTGTTTCCGCCTGAAGCCTCGTTACGTGCCCCCGCACCGCGGCCCAGGCGGAACAACCCTCATCCGACCACTATCTCACGCCGATGGACACCCCGACGCGGTAGGACATCAGATTGGTCTCGCTGAGCACCGGGTCGACCCCCCATCCGCCTCCCGGGAGCTCGAAGAGATCACCTTCGGTGAGGTATTCCGTCAGCCCGTTCCGCTGGTAGCCGGCGGACAGATCCAGGGCCACGGGGTGCTCTCCGCGGGACAACTGGACAGAGAGACCGGCGCCGCCCGTAAGGGCCAGCGTCAAGTCGTCGAAATTGGTCGTCGAGGCGAAGTCCTCTACCTCGTTGGTACCAGACACGCTCGTCTGGGTGGCGAAGTAGGAGAAACCGACGGTGCCGTATACGTAGGGCCGGAGGCTGCCCGTGCCCAGGTAGACCTGGGGGCCCACGCCCAGCGAGGCGATGTAGTTCGTGGTGCGGACGTCTACGTCGACGAAGGGTATGGTCGGACTCAACGGCACTCTGAACGAGTCGCTGCCGTAGACCACGAAGGTCCCATCCAACTTCAACGCCACATTGCGCTCTGGCGTGATGAAGGCCAGGACGCCCATGCCGCCACCGCCACCCAGGTTCACGAAGGACTGGAACTCTCCCACGGGCACCGCAACCGTGCCGTAGAACAGCAACTCGGCCCTGGGAGGACCCCAGTCGTCGTGGTCGTCCGCGTTCCCGTCGTATCTATCGTACTGGGCCGAGGCCCCCTCCGGGCCCGCCAGCGAAAGGCCGGCCGCCAGGACCAGCCACCCCCTCTTCACGAACATCGTCCCCTCCACACGTTCCGGTTCATCCACGGTCTTCAAGGTAGGAAGCGCAGGAGCTGTGCCGCGCCGGGGCCGGTTGGGTCAACACGTTGTCGCGTATGCAAATGCGGCCGCGCCGTGCTGCGGGGCTTCCGTGGCCGATGTATCTCAGGGGGGACAGCCGCCATGCCCGCGAGAGGACGGGAATCCGGCGCTGGCCGGCCGCTACCGCACGTGCCGATAGGCCTCCCGATCGTCCGGCACGAACAGGCTCAAGCCGGGCATGGCGATCCCTGGAAGACTCCCCTGGTCGACCAGCTGGTCTTCGGCGATGAGCCCGTTTCGGTAGAGCAGCCATGCGGTGAGGTCGTACACCTCGTCATCGGTCAGCGACCCGGGACGGTCGTAGGGCATGGCCCGGCGGACGTAGTCGAACAGGGTCGTGGCATAGGGCCAATAGGTGCCGATGGCCCGTGGACCTGAGCCGTCGGCCGCCGCGACGAGGCGGTCATTGACTCCGCCCTCGCCCTCGGGCCCATGGCAATGGGCACACTTCACGGCATAGGTCGCTCCTCCCTCGTCGACGGTGCCCGACCCCTCGGGGAGTCCGGCTCCATCGGGACCTACGTCGATGTCCCAGACAAGAATGTCTGGAGGAGTCGCGGGCCGACCGTACCCGAAACGCAGCGGGACCGTACGCGATGCCAACCGAGTCTCCAACGACACATGAGGGGGAACGGCGTCCGTTGAGATGACGGGCCCGTCTCCGCCGAACCCAGGCACGTTGTGGGTCACACGCCCGGCTTGGTCTCCGCCGGGGGATGAGTCGGGTGCGGGACCATCGGCCCCCTGGGCGCATCCAATCCCACCCATCCAGATGGTCAGAGCGGCAAGACTCAGATACCGGGTCCTCACCGCGATGCGGACCCTCACGCCCACTCCTGGGTGCGGTACACCACCGATCCGTCGGCCCGAATCCTCCACCCCGTGGTCGGGTTGTGATGATAGGAGGAACGGGCGGTTCTGGCGGCGATGAATTCCTGGGCGCTGGGCTGCACGTATCCGGTCTCATCCACGGCGCGGCTCCAGACGGCGGTCTCCCGACCGTCCCATTCCCAGAGGTACCTGAACCGGGTGAAGGCTTTCGGGAGCACCGGTTCCTGGAGGTCCGCCGGAGCCCAGGTGCGCCCGTCGTCCACACTGATGTCCACCCGGTCGATCTTCCCTCGGCCGCTCCACGCGATTCCACGGATTTCGATCCAACCCGGCTCCACGACCTGGGGATAACCGGGGCTCGTGATCAGCGAGCGGGCGTCCATGACGAAGGAGAACTGGCGAACCCGCCCATCCGAAATGGGCTCCGTGTACCGAGACGTCTCTTCGCGCGTCATGAACGGCCGGTCCGACAACTCGATGCGGCGGAGCCACTTCACCGATGTGTTCCCCTCCCACCCGGGGTTGAACAGACGTACCGGGTAACCCTGCTCCGGCCGGAGGGCCTCGCCGTTCTGCCCATAGGCGATGAGCGCGTCGTCCCAGCCCTTTTCGACGGGGATGCTCCGGCCGAGCACGGCACCATCCTGTCCCTCGGCCAGGAACCATGTGGCTTCAGGGAGGACCCCCACTTCGCGGAAGAGCACCGAGAGAGGCACCCCGGTCCACTCGCTGGTGCTCGTCAGCGGTGCGACCTCGGCGGGACGGGTCTCCTCGGTCGCCCGGGTCGGGAAGTTGCCGGCGCACTCCAGGAAGTAGACCTGCGATACGGAAGGGAAGCGCTTGATGTCATCCAGCGTGAAGACCAGCGGCCGCTCCACCATTCCGTGGATGAGGAGCGAATAGTTCGCCGGATCCACATTGGGGATTCCTGCGTGGTGACGCTCATAGTGGAGGTCGGACGGAGTGATGATCCCGTGGAGATGCTCGTGGGGGGTTCCGGAGGAGGTGGTGCGAAGAACGCGCCGGGGGTTCTCGTGGGGGGACCGGGACCCCAGCTCACTGATGGGCCGCCCGATGGATTTGGTCGTATCGGCGGCGTCCGTCGCCTGACCCGCAGTCTGCTGGCCGTCGGCCCCGCTGCGGGGGAGTCCTGTTTCTCCCTGGTCCGACCCGTCAGCGTCACCTGCGCCCGCCCCGGCCAGCGACGCCAAGGTGGCGCCGGCCGCCCCCGCCAGGAGCCGCCTCCTGGAAATGGGCTTGATGGGCACTCCATCCGCACCGGCCATCAGGGACTCGGGGGCCGGAAGGGGGGGACGTCTCCGATGTTCCGGTACCGCCGGAAGAGTTCCTTCTGCCGCGTCTCCAGGGACGCCTCCTGGCCTCTGACGAATACGTGACGGACCTGGGTGCTGAACTCGAAGGGATCGCCGGACCACACCACCACGTCACCGACCTTCCCCACATCGATGCTTCCCTGGGTCGCCGAGACGCCCAGGAGCTCCGCCGGCGACAGGGTCACCGCTCGGAGCGCGCCTTCGTGGGTCATTCCGTATGCCACCGCATTGCCGGCCAATTGCTTGATGTTGCGGACGTTATGGGCGTCGAAAGTGGAGAAGACCACCCGAACGCCGGCTGACTCCAGACGGCCACTGTTCTCCAACGTCGCTGCCAGCCCGTCGAAGGTGGGCAGATTCCGCAGGGGATCGATCACGACGGGGATACCGGCAGCCGCGATGTCCGGAGCGACCATCCAGCCCTCCGCGGCTCCGGCGAGGACCAGCTCGAGGTCCAACTCGTCCGCGATACGGATCGCGGCGTGGATGTCTGAGGCACGATTCGCCTGAACGATCACCGGGATGTCACCCCGGAGCACCGGGCCCAACGCCTCGAGATCGAGGTGGCCGAGGGCGTAGGGGCGAGTGTCACCACTCCGGTATGCGCTTCGGTTGGTCTGGTAGTCCCGGGCATCGGCAACGATCTGCCGCAGCCGCGCCGTTGCGTTGGCACGGGAACCCCCTGCCAGCCCACTCCCCAGCTCGCCGAGGGCCACCACCATGGCGGCCGGCTCCCGCCGGATCATGTCGTCCGCGGGGCCCGGGCCCAGGTCCATCACCAGCGCCTGACCCCCGACAATGGACGCTCCGGGGACGGGGGCCACCCCTACGGACGTAATCCCCTCGGATCGCGTCACCGGGATCAATGTGCTGGCGTGGTTCACGGCGTCTACGACGCGGAAGGCCGCCGTGATTTCATCGTCCGACGATAGGAAGTCGCTCGTGCCCGAGGCCGCCCCGATCTCCACCAGGCCGATTCGGGTCAGCGGATCCATGAACCCTGGCGTGACCACCAACCCCGACGCATCGATGACCCTGGCCCCGTCGGGGACCGGCGGGTCCTCCCCGACGGAGGTGATCCGGCCGTCCGTGATGATGACCG
>JAHEKK010000191.1 GCA_024638395.1 Gemmatimonadota bacterium
CACCGAAGCCGCGCCGCTCCATCTTCCCCCACCCCTCGGCTCCTCGCAGGGCCCGAAAGAGGCCCTTGAGTCGCCAGATCGCGCAGAGCTGCCGGTATCCGAAGTTCTCCGCCACCGCCAAGGCGAAGAGCTGGACAATATCCCTTCGTCGCTCGTAGCGGCCGAATGCCTGTTCCTCCAGAACGACGGCCGACAAAGACATCACGACGCCCAGCAAGACCGCCAGGGTGAAGAACGCGACCACGTGGCCCGTCGACACGGTCCCGAGCATCATGCCGAGTACGATGGTGACGTACCCGAGGCACTCCACGATCGGACCCAGCATCTCAAGAAGAAAGAAGTGGGGGAGGGCAACCATGCCGGTGGCCCCGAACCTTCCGCGAAACATCATGGCCCGGTGCCGGGTCAGGCTCTCGTACAGCCCTCGCTGCCATCGCTCCCGTTGGCGGGAGAGGTCGGACAAGGACTCCGGGACCTCGGTCCACGCCACCGAATCCGGCACGAAAGCCAAGCGGAAGGCCTGCCCCTTCTCGGCTGCGACGCGCTTCAAGCGAATCACCAACTCCATGTCCTCGCCTACGGTCTCGCCCGTGGTGTGCCGGCTGGCGTAGCCTCCCGCATCGACGACGGCCTGCCGCCCGAACAAGCCGAACGCCCCCGAGATGACCGTGCTGGCGTTCAAGCGGGCCCAGCCGATACGACCTACCAGGAACGCTCGGAAGTACTCCACCACTTGAAATCGCGCCAAGAGGCTTCGCGGCAGGCGAACCGTCTGGACGATCCCGGACCGGACCCTACAGCTGTTGACGATCCTGATGAGTCCCCCCGCCGCCACGGTACGGTGGTCCTCGAGGAAGGGCTGAATGATCCGCATGAGGGCGTCGCGCTCCAGGAGAGTGTCTGCATCCACAGCGCAGAAGAAGGGAGTCGCGCAGTAGTTGATCCCGGCGTTCAGCGCATCCGCCTTGCCGCCGTTGACCTTGTCGATGACCCAGAGGTTGGGGTGATTCCGGCTCTGATAGATCCGCCTCACCGTGGCTGTCGGAAGTTCGGAGGTCGGCATTCGGGACGTGGGAACCAGATCAAAGGCCATGGTCAGACGATCGACGGTGGAGTCAGTCGAGCCATCGTTTACGACGATGATGTGATGCCGGGGATAGTCGAGCCAAAGGAGGGAGCGGGTCGACTCGACGCAGGTGGCCTCCTCGTTGTAGGCCGGGGCCACAATCGTGATCGGTGGGGCTGCCCTGCTGCGAGAGGGGTCGAGGAGATCCAGGAGATGGAGGCGGCGGGCATAGCGCCGTACCGAAACCAGAGCCACGCTGGTCGTCAGGAGGTACATACCGTTGATGGCGCCGAAATAGGCCAGCACCAGGGCGTTGAAGGCGTCGAGGAGAGCGTAGAACATCGCTATCTCGCTTCCGCCAGCGCTTGACGGGCGACGCGGGAACGTCCGTGGTCCCGCCCAGCCAGTTCCCGCAGCGCCATGCGGCCTCCGGCTTCCAGCAGAGCCCGGCCGGCGTTGAGGGCGACCCAGGGGGACGGGTCGTACAAGATCATGTCCCGGAGGAGCTCGTGGTCCTCTCGGCCTCCGGACCTTCCCAGAGCCCTGGCCGCAGAAAGGCGAAGGGCAAACGACTCCGAGTTCAGATGCGCCAGGGCGGCCGGTCGGTGCTCCTCCGTTCCCACCCGCTCCAAGAGGCGCAGACATGCCGAACCCAGGTCCGGATCCGACGTCGATTCGAGGACAGTTTGGGCGATCTTCGCCGCCCCCGCGTCGTTCAGGTGGGCCAGGGCGTCGGCGACGGCCGCTCGCATGGGTGTGGGGTTCTCCGCGTCACTCAGTGCACCTCGAAGCCCGGGGGCCCCGGCTGGGCCGAAAGTGGCGAGCACCGAGGCGAGGAAGTCCGGACGCCAACCCTCGAATCGCCCAAGTCGGCTCATGACCTGGGGGAGGTGGGCAATGGAGCCCTCCCGGGCCAGCGTTGCGGCAGCCGTCAGCGCAACGACGGGCGCAGGATCGGAGAGCCCCGCCACCACTTCGTCACTCCATCCGCTCAAGTCCAGTTCTCCGAGGGTCTGGACGGCCCGGGCCCGGGCCTCCGGGGAGTTTGCTCGCAGGCGACCGGCTACGGATGACAAGTGGGGCCTGGCCAGGAGCCGGATGAGGGCCTGGTCCCGCCCCTCGACCCGACGGGCGTACTCGAGAAGGAAATCGACGAATTCGGCCCGTTCGTGGACTCTCACCTTCGCCCAAAGTCGCTCAGGCGCCGCCGATTCCATGAGCACGTCCATCAGGGCCGGGACCCAACGCCGGGCCTGGGCAAGGCGCCGGGCCGGGACGCGCTCCCGGTGTCGTCGCAACACGAGTGCGAAGGCGGCCAGGGCCATCGCCTGGACCCCCATGATCGTCATCAGCACGAGGAGGACCGTGGTCATGGTTCAGGCAAGCCTCCACCCGGCCCGGCCCTTCACCAGACTCTCCACGCGAGCTATGAACTCGCCCGAGTCGAAGGGCTTGGACAACGCGTCGTTGGCGCCCAACTCGAGGGCCCTCGCCGCGTCGGCGGGATTCCCGGATGTGAGCACCATGATGGGAACCGGCGCGAAGTGAGCATTCAGGCGAAGCCGGTGCAGGATCTCGAAGCCACTGGCCCCGGGGAGGGTGGTGTCCACGATCACGACCGTCGGGAGGGCCTTGTCCACCGCGGCCATGGCCTCGCCCCCGTCGGCGAACCGGGTGACACGATACCCCGCCCGCCGGAGCCGGTGGGATACCAACTCGGCCACGATGTCGTCGTCCTCGATCAAGACGACCTGTCGCATGGTGGGGAGGACTTCTTGCTGATCGGAGACCGAGGCGCCCCCCCCGCCCCGCTTGGCAACATGAAGGCGATGGGAGGCGCGAGCCGCGGCGTCTTCGATTCCGTCGCCGGGCTCCAGCGCGGCGGAACCGATGGAGCAGGTGATGCGCACTTCCGGAGACTCGGGCACGGTCACCGCGCTCACCGCGTCCAGGATCTTGTTCACGATGTTGGCAGCCTGTGAAGGGCCGACGCCCCCCAAGAGGACTGCGAAATCGTCTTGTCCCCACCGGGTGAGCAGGTCGGTCCGACGGACCGTGTAAGACAGGGTAGCCGCCAGGAGCTTCATTGCCCGATCCCGCGCCGCCGCCCCCCACTCTTCGCCAAGTCGCGACGCCTCGTCCAGGGACACGAAGACCAGTGTCAGTTCGTCGCCCCGCCGGAGGGCCGCGAGACGCGCCCGCTCTGCGCTCTCCAGGAATAGCGAGCGGTTGGGGAGACCGGTCAAGGCATCCCGGTGCGCCAGGTACCTGGACTCAGCGCTCCGCTCCAGGAGGCCGGATACGGCAGACGCGAGGGTAGCGGGGTGAACGGACTTTTCGTAGAAGGCATCGGCTCCGATGGCCAAACACTCGGTCTTCGGCTGGGCCCCGGTCTTGCCGGAGAGCATGATGATCGGCGTCCCTGATGTCCGAGGACTCTCCCGAAGGCGGGTCAGAAGGTCCCTCCCGTCTGCACCGGGCATGCCGAGATCCAGGACGATCAAGGAGATGTCCTGCTGCGCCAGCATCTCCTCGGCGAGCTCCACGCTACCGGCCTGGAAGACCTGCCGATTGGGACCTGATAGCACCTCTCGCACGAGGAGAGCCTGTACCGGGTCATCCTCGACGATCATGATTCGGACAGGGTCGGGATCTCGGACCGCGGTCGCCTCGTCGAGGGCCCCGAGGAGCTGGTTCGTCGTCGCCAGGAGATCGACATCGGCAACGGCCAGCACCCGACGCGCCAGCTCGCCCACGTCGGGGAAGCGTACCTCCATCTTCGACCCGGCCAGGGACCGAACCACCCTCCGGATCGAGTCATCCGCACCTGGTTCACCCTTCTCGAGAGCCTGCCGAGCCGCCCTCAAGGCCGCGTGTCTGCCGATGAGTCCCTGGCGGTACCACCGGGTCATGTCGTCCTGGAAGAGGGACTCAGGCTCCGAGACGGGGAGACCCGGATCCCTCTGCCGCTGATCGGCACCGTCACCTGCCTCGTCGTCAGACTCGGAAACCGCCTCCGTCGACAAGTCGGACCACAGGGCATCGAGGGGGGCCTCGGTGTGCCGGATCGCGACCTGCCTGGGCACGCTCCCGATGCCCGCCAGGTCTGCAAGTCGCGAGGTGGGAAGGTCTACCGCGCGAACGTCCCGGAAGGAAACCAGCAGGGACCAGTTCCCGCGAGGCGGGCCGGGCCAGAGGACGGGGGCCAGGGACCCGGAAGCGGCGGTGGCGCGGACCCGGGCCGCGGCCACGATGCTCGTGCCCCGGACGAAAACAGCCCATGTGCCGGGCGTCAGCTGCTCCCAGACCCTCCGGTTTCGGGACCCGTCGCGCATGCCCCAGACCCGGAGCGTTTCGTGACTGTCTGAAAGGTCCGACATCGCGGCGTTCGAACCCGGGGGCAAATCGAGGCCCGCCAGGTCGACGTCGCACAGCACAGAAAGCTCGAAACGGGCCCCATGTCGGCCCACAGGGAGAATGACCAGTGTATCCACCCCATGATTGTCGGCCTGGTGAGGGCGGTGTTAACCCGGAAAAGCGCCCGGGCGGGCGAGGGTTCCCCCCACCGGACCGGACAGCGCAGACCCTGGCCCGCCCATCCGCCTAGGCACATCTTGCCCCTCACGCTCGAGACCGCCGCCAGGAGGCCCCATGCCCGAGACCCGTCGCGACTTCCTCAAACAGGCGGCCGCAGCCGGTGTCGCCGTCCCAGCCGTTTCGTTGAGAGGCGGGGGAACCGCCTCCGGGACGCCGGACACCCAGGCCTGCGACGCGGGCAAGATGACGCACTCCATCCTCGAAGAGGATCATCCCTGGATCTATATCGATTCGTGCATGCAGATGTGGCCCGACGGCGACTTCCACCTGGCCCATCGCCACGGCGTCACCACGTATGCAGTCACGGCTTGGAGCCCGCCCGCGGATGCCGCAACGGCCCTGCAGGGTCTGATGTACTGGCACGGCCTCGCCCGGGAGCATGACGGCCTCGAAGTCGTCCGCACCGTGGACGACATCCGCCGCATGAAGCGGGACGGCAAGGCCGGCCTGCTGCTGGCTGCCCAAGACGGCGATTGGATCGGCCACGATCTGAGCCGGGTTCAGGCGTTTCACGAGGCCGGGCTTCGCATGATGCTCCTGGTCTACAGCGCCGACAACCAACTGGGGGGCGGGTGCCTGGACCGGACCGATGCCGGCCTCTCCCTGCTGGGCCAGCGGGTGGTCGAGGAGTGCAATCGCGTGGGCATCGTCCTCGACCTGAGCCACACCGGCCGACGCACCACGCTGGAGATCGTGGATCACAGTGCCCACCCCTGCGTGTGGAGCCACTCCAACTGTGACGCTCTGGTCCCCAATCCCCGGAATGTGGACGACGAGCAGATCCGCGCTTGTATTGCCCGCGGCGGCGTCATAGGGCTCGTGTCATGGGGACCCCTTTGCATGCGGCCCGACAGCACAAGTCGTCCCACGCTCGACGACTACATCGACCACATGGACCACGTGGCGCAGATCGCAGGAAACGCCGACCACATCGGTATGGGCACCGACATCTCCATCGGCACATATCCCCTCCATGAGCACGACCCCTTCGGCGCTCCCGCGTACCCCGTGTTCACCCAGCGATACAACCAGTACGTCACAGCCGACATCCGGGCCCGAGAGCGAAACATCGAGGGGTTCGACGACTACGCCCAGATCGTCGATGTGGCTGAGCGGCTGAAGGGGCGCGGCTACTCCGACGAAGACGTTGGGAAGATCCTGGGCGGGAACTACATGCGGGTCTTCGGCGAGGTGTGGGCCGAGGCAGGGTAGGAAGCCCCGCGCGGGGTTCACCGGGGTCCGGCTGCGTCGTCCCTGACCCTCAACCCGCCCCAAAATCGTCGATGAGGGGGCACGCCTCCGAGGGTGGATAGTCCGGCGCCTGGCCATCCATGGACCCAGGCAGGAAGGACTCCAGCTGGCGCGCCAACTCGGATCCGAACGCGGCGATGCCCGCCTCGGTGTAGTGGACCGTGTCGACAAAGTGGGCCTCGTCGGCGATCGACGCCGCCATATCGATCACCTCCACGTCGGCCCGGCTTCTGGCAAACGCCCTGACTTCGTCGTTGTAGGCCATGACGTGCCGTAGGTACTCGGCATGGCTCTCGGGCCCCCGGCTCGCACCCGCCTCTCCGCCCACCGCCAGAGCCTGAACCTGAGCATACCGCTCCGGCAGACGGGAAAAGGGCATGGTCAACAGCACCAACTCGAACCCGTACTCACGACCCATTCCGGCCAAAGTCCTCAGGTTTCTGCGGAAGATCCCGAGGCCGTTGCCGATGTCCACGTCCACCACTGGAGGGGCCGGTGGGGACCGCCAGCGAGCCAGCCGGCTCCGCAAC
>JAHEKK010000192.1 GCA_024638395.1 Gemmatimonadota bacterium
GAGGAGCAGGTCCGGCTCTTCCAGGAGTACCCTGCAGAGCGCCACTCGTCGTCGCTCGCCTCCGGACAGCGTGGACACGTCAGCCTCCGCCGGCGGCAGGCGCAGGGCGTCCATGGCGATTTCCACCTTCCGGTCCAGCTCCCAGGCGCCCTTGGCGTCGATCTCTTCCTGGAGCTTCCCCTGCTCCTCGATGAGAGCGGTCATCTCTTCGTCGGTCATGGGTTCCGCGAACCTGGCGTTCACCGCGTCCCAGCGCTGCATGAGATCACGAATCTCCTGCAACCCCAGCTCCACGTTCCCGCGCACGTCGAGGGATTCGTCCAGCTCCGGCTCCTGGGGGAGATACCCGATCTTGGTGCCCTTGGCGGCCCAGGCTTCACCCTGGAAGTCGTCGTCGAGGCCGGCCATGATGCGAAGGAGTGAGCTTTTTCCGGAGCCGTTGGCCCCGACAACTCCGATCTTGGCACCGGGAAAGAAGGACAGCCAGATGCCTTTCAGGATCTCCCGTTTCGGCGGGACGATCTTCCGGAGATCCTTCATGACGTAGATGTACTGGGGTGTGCTCATCGATTCTCGAGCGGGGAGCGATTTCGCTCCCCCATAGGCTTGTGTGATGGGTTGAGTGACGGCTTGCCGCGCCTCGAACTGGCTATCGGGACCGGGCCAAATCTAAGGCTTCCCCGGCTTTGCCAACCCTCGATTGTGCGTCGGCGAGATCCCTCTTGAGCTCAGCCAGCGCATGTTCCCGGGTATTTGCCTCTGCCGTGGCGTCCTGAACGGCGGCCTTTGCTTTGTCCAGACGCTTTTCGAGCTCCGCGAGCTTCGCCTTGGCCCGATCGACGCGCCGGTGAGCCGCTCCGGCGTCCGCTTCCGCCCGGGCCAATAGCCGTTCGGTCCGGGCCAGGCGGTCTTCTTCGATCTTCAGGGCACTCTCCGCAGCCATTCGTGCAGCCGTCCCTGCGGCGGTTTCCACGTCAGCCTCGTCGGTGGGGGCGGCCTTCTTCCGGGGCCCGGACACGGGAGCCTTGGCGGTCGGCGGCGGCGGCGACGCCGGCTTTCGGCCCGGACGCTTCTTGGCGGTCGCGTCCGGCGATATCGTCCGAGTCCGGGATGCCGAAGGCCCTTGTGGCTTCTTCGGGGCCGGGGGTTGGGCTGTTGCCGGTGGAGCGGCCAGCGCGAGGCCGGCGAGGGCTCCGAACCCGGCCGGCTCGAGGTCCTCCACCAAGCGGCCGGGAGGGAGAGAGGCCCCGGGTCGGGTTGCCGCCTCCAGGGTGCCGTTCAGGCGGCGGAGCTGATCCTTGGTGGCCCTGAGGCCGTGATCTGCCATGATCCCCCGGGCCCTCTCAGTCAGCCGGGCGAGGCACGCCTTGCGGTTCTGGATCGCGTCGGCAAGATCGCCAGTGGACCCACCATGTGCCTCGGCCAGACTTCGATTCGCCTCGACCAGAGCCGCGAGATCCTCACCGGCCTGGAAGCTCAACTGATTCACCGTCCAGGCCGCCACCGAGGGTTTGCGGAGGGCCTTGACCTTCGCCGCTTCCTCCTTCCGTCCCTGCCCTTTCAGGGCCTTTTCGGCCTCGTTCCGCAGGGAGACGAACTCGGTAAGGGGCGCGGCGTAGAGCCGGTCGAGAATGGCTTCTGGATCGAGAGGGGTCGACATGGGTCCCGGGCCGGAGGAATCCGGAAGATAGGGGGTGGGATCCGGAGCCTGCATCCCGGCCCGGGTCACGACTCATGATGGATCCGGGAACAGCCGGGCCATCTCGGCATCCAGAGCGGCTTGCAAGGCCCCACATCGCTCCGGCCCCACGTCGTAGGCCGACATCCAGAAGCCCACCTTCCACCGGTCTCCGGACCCTTCCATTTCCACGTGGAGGACACCGTCGTTCAAGGATGAAAGGCGGCCGGCGAAGGCCCACGGCCGATCTGCCAGCACGGCTGAACCCTCCAGAACCGCATCCTCCAACTTCAGGGCGAAGGCCTCACCGGCCTTGGGCGGGACGTCACAGAGGCCGTCCGGCCCGAACATGCGGCTCCAGACCTCCTCCTTCGATCCCGACACCCAGGGCCGCGCCGAAATCATGGTTCGCGGCGTGCCGGGATGGCGCTCGAGATAGTGCCGGAGGTTCCAGATGAAGAACGCCCAGCCGTTTTCGAGCATGTGGAAGAAGTCGGCCCATTCGTCGTCAGCGGAGAATCCAGAGTTGACGATCCGTACGACGGTCTTCCCGTTCCTGCTCTCGATGAAATAGTCCAGGGCAGTCCCTGGCTCCGGGGGCTCCTGGCCCTCGGGAAGCATGTCCCGGAGGCCCAGGTGGCTACCCGGGTTCCAGGCGACGATCTTGCTCGTCCACTCCCCGCCTCCCCAAGACACCGTGATGTGACCGCCGGGTCCAGGCTCGCCCGTGACGTCAGGCGCGAACCATCGACTGATCTCCTCCGGCTGGGTGAGAGCCCGCCACGCGGCTTCCGGACTCGCGTCGATCTCTGCTTCGATGTCCACCGATCGTGTCGGGGCGTTCTTCTCTTCAGTCATCGTGGTTCTCCGTGGGTACGGCGGGATGGGCCGCCGCGGTCAATCGGTAGGTGTGTCCCCCTGGGCACCGGGGTCCCTCGTACTTCCTGGCGAGCTTCGAGACCGCGTCGGCGAGGTCGTCGAGAAACCGTTCCTGTTCGGCGGGTGACGCAAAGTGGATCTCCGCGTCGACGCTCACGGTCGCCAGCTTCTTTCCCGATTGGTCGGCGACCCGGCGCAGGATCGATACTTCGCGGACGGTTCGGGCGGCCGTGGCGATCAAGTAGGCGCTCGAGAAGCGGTCCTGTGCCCTGTCCGTCACGACCTGGACCGGGCCCAACGCGGTGGGTCCTACCAGAAACGTGCGCGAGCTTGTCTGGAGGAGCCGCTCGGTGCACCCCTTCCGCTGCCGGGTGGCCACTTGCTGCAGCAGCCCCAGGTCCTCCAGGGTGCGCATGTGGTAGTTCACCCTCTGGCGGGGAAGGCCCAGGGACTTTCCCACTGTGGTGGCCGATCCCGGCTCCTGCAGCCTGGACAGGATTTCCAGCCGGAGGGGCTGGAGCATGGCGGCCGCCGTCTCCGGGGCCTCGATCACCTCCAGCTCTGATGTCCCTGCCATCGTCTCGACTCCGTCAAAGTTGGGCTCCACCATGGTCCGGGGAGCCTGGATCCGTATCCGGGTTCCCGGGGGCACCGATCCGCAGGCCTGTTGGGAACGGAAAACTATGATTGACAAAAAAATTTGTCAATATGAATCCGTCTGGCCACAATGGCTCTCGGTTCTCCGCCTCGGTACCTTCCGGACCGAGTTCAGGAGGGATACGCGACCGCGAACCAAGGGAGTCGTTGGAGTGGGTGAGCCGAAGGCAGGAGATCTGTTTCTCGGGGGCCAATTGGATCCCTCCAATAGGGAGCGAACCGGCACCGAAGTGCACTACGGCAGCCGCCGGTTCACCACCCACGGCGTCATCGTCGGCATGACGGGTTCAGGCAAGACCGGCCTGGGCATCGTGCTCCTGGAGGAGGCGCTCCTGTCAGGAGTGCCTGTTCTGATCCTCGACCCGAAGGGGGACATGGGGAACTTGCTCCTCAACTTCCCCGAGCTGAGGGGTCAGGACTTCCAGCCGTGGGTAGACGAGGGCGAAGCCAGGAGAAAAGGTCAGTCGATCGAGGAGTTCGCGGCTGCAACCGCGCAGATGTGGAGAGATGGCCTGAGCAGTTGGGGCATCGAAGGCGACCGGTTGCGTCGGCTGAAGGAAGCCGCCGAGTTCACCATCTACACCCCCGGTTCCACCGCCGGTGTTCCCTTGAATGTGGTCGGCTCTTTGGCGGCGCCCAAGGGCGATGCGGCCGCCGATCCTGAAGTGATACGGGACGAGATCGAGGGATTCGTCACCAGCCTTCTTTCGCTTGCCGGCATCGAAGCCGACCCGATCACGAGTCCCGAGCACGTCCTGCTTGCGTCCATCGTGGAGCACGCATGGACCCGCGGTGAGGATCTCACCCTGGCTACGTTGATCGCACGTGTCCAGGAGCCTCCGCTACGGAAGCTCGGTGTCTTCGATCTCGACACGTTCGTTCCGCCGGCGGAGCGACGGAAGCTCGCCCTCCGCCTGAACGGCCTCATGGCCTCCCCGTCATTCGCCTCATGGCTCGAGGGAGAGCCTCTGGAGGCTGAACGGCTGCTCCGATCCTCCGATGGCCGCCCCAAGGCGTCAGTGCTTTATCTCGCACACCTGTCGGAGCAGGAGCGGCAATTCGTGGTGACCCTCGTGCTGTCGAAGATGATCACCTGGATGAGAGGTCAGCCGGGTACCTCGGATCTCCGGGCACTCATCTACATGGACGAGGTCTTCGGCTTCGTTCCGCCCACGGCCGCCCCGCCGTCGAAGAAGCCCATCCTGACCATCCTCAAGCAAGCCAGGGCCCACGGCCTCGGCCTGGTTCTCTCGACCCAGAACCCAGTGGACCTGGACTACAAGGCCATGTCGAACGCCGGCACCTGGATGGTCGGCCGGCTTCAGACCGAGCGGGACAAGGCCAGGATCAAGGAGGCTCTGGAGTCCGCTACGGGCGCTACCGATACCGGCCTCTACGACCGGTTGATCGGCGGCCTTGGAAAGCGGGAATTCCTCCTGCAGAGCACCAAGGCTGGGGATCCCACGCTGTTCACGACGCGGTGGGCGATGTCCTATCTCCGCGGGGCGATCACCCGCACGGAAGTCTCGCGCCTCATGGAAGGACAGCTCGGTGCGAGCGACGGCTCTTTGGCGGCGTCTGCCGGCGGCGACGGGTCGGTGTCATCCACGTCGCCGGGCCTGGAGGAAGACACCGCCCCGAACCCGGAGTCTGCGGTGCGCAGTGACGAGAGCCCGGTGCCGCCGGCCGTGCCCGACTCCGTGCCCATGCGCTACCTGCATCCCTCGGCGACGTGGGCCGGCGACATCGGAGTGCGGGCCTCCGGAAATCGGCTTCGCCCGGGATTGGCCGTACGGGTGGCCCTCCGGTTCGACGACCGCACGTCGGGGGTGGACCACGAAGAGGAGTGGGAAGCGGTTGCCTTTCCCGCGCCCGATCGCTTCGACCCGGAGGCTCTGAAGACGGTCGACTATGATGACCGGGACTGGACCGACGTGGCTCCCGACGGGGCTCGCTACGTCATCGGCGGCCCCGATCTGGACCGGGCGGCCTTCTTCCGGGATTTCGCGAAGGAGCTGAAGGAGCACCTCTACAGAGCCCGGGAGGTCACCGTCTACCGGAACCCCCATCTGAAGCTGTACTCGCGGGTCGGCGAGTCTCGCGATGATTTCCTGGAACGATGCGACCGGGCCGCGGAAGACCGGTCGGACGAGGAAGTCGCGAAGCTGAAGAAGAAGTTAAAGACACGCATCGAACGGGTGGAGGATCAACGTGCGGCGGCCGAAGCCCGGGTGCGGGAGCTGGAAGTCGATGTTTCCGGCCGACGCCAGACCGAGTTCGCGTCGGCCGCCGGGGATCTCCTGTCGATGTTCGTGGGCGGGCGGCGCAGAAGCCGGAGTCTTTCGGGCTTTGCCAATCGCAGAGCTCAAACGCGGCGGTCGCAGGAACGCCTCGCCACAGCGGAGGAAAAAGTAGCCGACCGGACCCTCGAGCTCGATGAGTTGGAGGATCAGGTGGGTGAAGAGATCCAGGCCGTCACCAGGGAGTGGGAAGACGCGGCGAGGGACATCGAACCCTTGGAAATCGGGCTGGAGAAGAGCGATATCCACGTCGAGGACGTGGTGCTCTTCTGGGCGCCGGTGTCCGAGTAGAGGAGACCCCACGGAGGGGGCCCGGGGAGGGGTGAGCAGGGGTGAGCCGCTCCTCTCCGGGGCAGCTCCCCTAGTTGGATCCCCCGGGCCGCCGCGACAGAGCCCGGTAGTATTCCTCCACCAGGGTCCGGAATTCCTCCGGGACGTCACCGTTTTGATCGAGGAGTAGCTGCTCTTCGTCCTCGGCCAGGTCTCGGCGAAGGCGGAACTCGAGCTGCTTCACGCCCTCCAGGACCGCCCGCTGAAGTCGGAGCACCTCTTCCGGATCGTCGTAGGTCCGCTCCCGGTCGAGGGCCCTCATGGCCTCGATCATCCGGGAGAGATCCTGGGGATCCACCCCGGCACGCTCCATGAGGCCCGCGAGAGCCTGAGCCTCACCGGCCCTTTCGCGGAACTCCCGGCGAAGCTGCCGGATCTCGCCTGCGTCGAAGGCTCGTGGACCGCCGACTCGGCCAGCCGACGTTTCGCCACCGTTCACCGATGGGCCCCCGCCTCCGCCCTGAGGGTTGCCCTGACCTTGCTGGCCCTCTTGGCCACCCTGACCCTGCTGTCCCTCCTGACCTTGCTGGCCCTCCTGGCCACCCTGACCCTGCTGTCCCTCCTGACCTCCCTGACCTTGCTGCCCCCCC
>JAHEKK010000193.1 GCA_024638395.1 Gemmatimonadota bacterium
CTTGTGAACGATCCCCTGGTGATCCTCGCCGATGAGCCGACGGGCAACCTGGATGCCAAGACGAGCGAAGGCGTCCAGGAAGCGATGTTCGGGTTGCTGGACCACCATCGGGTGGCCATGGTGGTCGTGACCCACAACAGCGAGCTGGCGGGCCGGGCCCACCGAGTCCAGAAGCTGGCCGAAGGAGTCCTGGAAGATGCCTGAGCCGGGCAAGCTATGCGACGAGCCGGGTTGCAAGAACCCTGCGGTCGTCCACCTCACCCAGGTGGTGAACAACAAGATCTCCACCCACCACCTGTGCGAGGCGTGCGCTTCGTCCAAGGGGATCAACACCGCCAAGCCCACCTCGAGCTTCGCCCTTTCGGACTTCCTGGCCCAGCTTGGCGAGGCCGGCCAGGCTCAGCCCGGCGACCCCGACGTCGAACCCTGCGATTTCTGTGGCCTCACGTTTGCCGGCTTCAAGGAGACAGGCCGCCTCGGGTGTTCGCACTGTTACTCGGCTTTCGAGCCGGGGCTGAAGCGCCTCCTCACCCGGATCCACGGCGCGAGCCAACACGTGGGCAAGGTCTATCTCCCCCCGAACCCGACGGCCACAGACCTGGAGAAGCGGCTCGACGCTCTGCGGCGGCGCCTGAACCGGGCCGTCGAGTCCGAGGACTTCGAAAGGGCCGCCGTGCTCCGTGACCAGATCCGCGCACTCGAGCCGGCGGGCTGAGGATGAACGAGCCCTTCCGGAAGCCCGATTTCGGCCTCGAGTGGCTGGACGCCGATGGGCCCCACGCCGATATCGTCCTCTCCACCAGGGTTCGGCTCGCGCGGAATCTCCAGGGCTACGCGTACGGCTCACGGGCCCGGGTCAACGACCGGGAAGCCGTGTACAAGACTGTGCAAGCAGCCGTGGATCCCGTGGCGACGTTCGAAGGCGCCGAGATGCTCCAGATGCGGAAGCTCGGGGAACGCACCCGACGCATCTTCCTCGAGCGGCGGTTGGTCTCTCGCGACCTTCTTGGGCCGGATCCGTCCACGGCCCCCACGGGAGCTGCGGTGGTGGTGAGCGAGCGAGATCCCCTGAGCCTCATGATCAATGAAGAGGATCACCTTCGCCTTCAGAGCCTGATGTCGGGTCTGCGCTTCACCGAGGCGTGGAGCGTGGTCGACAGGCTGGACGACGAGATTGGCCAGAATCTTTCCTATGCCTATCACCACCAGTTCGGATTCTTGACATCGTGCCCGACGAATGCCGGGACCGGACTCAGGGCATCGGCGTTGGTCCACTTGCCGGGTCTCGTGCTGACGAAAGAGATCGAACGGGTACTCCAGGGGCTTGCTCAGGTCGGCCTTACGTTTCGTGGCCTGTACGGGGAGGGATCTGAGGTCGTCGGAAACTTCTTCCAGATTTCCAATCAGACTACTTTAGGGAAGAGCGAAGAAGACCTGATCGACCACCTGGAACGGATCGTGGGCACCGTAATCCAGACCGAGCTTCAGGCACGGCAAGTGCTGATCAGGGACGCGGCTGCCGTTACGGAGGACAAGATCTGGCGCGCCTATGGGCTCTTGCGGTATGCGCGCTCCCTCACATTCGAGGAACTGATGAACCTTTTGTCGGGGGTGCGACTGGGTGTTTCTTTGAAACTCCTCCCCGACCTCCGTGTATATACTTTGAACAAGATCATGATTCTCTCGCAGGCGGCCCACCTCGACGAGGCGGCCGGCCGCGAGCTCTCTACCCCGGAACGCCATGCCCATAGGGCGGAGTATGTGCGGCGCATGCTGGAGACCGAGGGAAGCGCGGCCTGATTCGTGCGGTTGGGCAGACCCGAAAAGGACGGGTTGAGCGGCTCGGACTGAGCCAACGAGGACCAGGACATGAACTACAATTTCACTGACCGAGTGCGGAAAGTCCTCGCTATGGCGAGGGAGGAGGCGATTCGTCTCCAGCACGACTACGTGGGCACCGAGCATATTCTGCTGGGGCTCATCCGTGAGGGCGAGGGGGTCGCCGCGGCGGTCCTGACCAACCTGAGCGTAGACCTGGACCAGATCCACGAGCGGGTGGAGGAGTCCGTCCGCAAGGGGAAGGCGACCATCGCTCTGGGCGAGCTGCCCTATACGTCCCGTGCCAAGAAGGTCCTCGAGTTCGCGATGGCCGAGGCTCGGGAGCTCAACCATTCCTATGTGGGCACCGAGCACCTCCTTCTGGGTCTCCTACGGGAGGAAAAGGGCATTGCCGCCCAGGTCCTCAACTCCCTCGGCGTGACCCTCGAAGAGGCCCGGGCCGAGACGCTGAAGGTCCTGGGTTCCGATGTCGGATCCAGCGAGGGCGCCGGTATCGGTGGCGGTGGGTCCGCTGCGGCCCCGGGGGGTGGTAAAGGGGACAAGAAGTCCAAGACCCCGGCCCTGGACCACTTCTGTCGCGACCTGACGGACCTGGCCCGGCAAAGCAAGCTCGACCCGACCATCGGGCGTCAAGACGAGATTGAGCGAGTCATCGAGATCCTGTGCCGCCGGAAGAAGAACAACCCGGTCCTCATCGGTGAACCCGGCGTCGGCAAGACCGCCATCGTCGAGGGCCTCGCTCAGCTCATTTCGCGGAACGAGGTCACGGAAGGGCTCAAGGACCACAGGGTCCTCGCGCTGGACATGGCGGCCGTCATCGCGGGCACCAAGTACCGGGGCCAGTTCGAAGAGCGCCTCAAAGCGGTGATGAACGAGATCTCCCAGAACAAGAACGTGATCCTCTTCATCGACGAGTTGCACACGTTGGTGGGCGCGGGCGCCGCCGAGGGGGCCATCGACGCCTCCAACATGCTCAAGCCCGCCCTTGCCCGCGGCGAGCTCCAGTGTATCGGCGCTTCCACGCTCAACGAATACCGGAAGTACATCGAGAAGGACGGCGCCCTCGAGCGGCGTTTCCAGCCGGTGATCGTGGATCCGCCGTCGGTGGACGAGACGGTGGAGATCCTGAAGGGCCTGCGAGGGCACTACGAGGACCACCACCGCATCTCCATCCCCGACGAAGCCCTGGCCCACGCGGCAAGGCTCTCGGATCGGTACATCACGGACCGGTTCCTTCCGGACAAGGCCATCGACGTCATCGACGAGGCCGGTGCCCGGGCAAGGATTGCGAGCCAGGTCCCGCCGCCCGAGGTCGAAGGGCTCAAGTCAGAACTCTCCGCCGTCGCCGAGAAGAAGGAAGGGGCCATCCGGGATCAGGACTTCGAGCGTGCCGCCCAGCTCCGTGACGAGGAGCGGGAGTTGCAGCAGAAGATCCGGGAGGAGCAGGACGAGTGGGAGGAGGAGCGCAAGCGGCACCGTCCGGACATCGGCGTAGAGGAGATCTCGTTCATCGTGAGCCGGTGGACGGGGATTCCCGTCACCCGCATCCAGCAGGCCGAGACCGAACGCCTGGTGAACATGGAGGATGAGCTCCACCAGCGCGTTGTTGGGCAGCACGATGCCATTACGGCGATCTCACGGGCCATCCGGCGGAGTCGGGCGGGGCTGAAGGACCCGAGCCGGCCCATTGGCTCGTTCATCTTCTCCGGGCCTACGGGCGTCGGGAAGACCGAGCTGGCCCGGACCCTCGCCGAGTTCCTGTTCGCGGACCGGGAAGCGTTGATCCGGGTGGACATGAGTGAGTACATGGAGAAATTCTCGGTGTCCCGCCTGATCGGGGCGCCTCCCGGGTACGTGGGGTATGAGGACTCCGGCGCCCTCACCAAGGCCGTACGGCGCCGCCCCTATTCGGTGGTGCTCCTGGACGAGATCGAGAAGGCCCATCCCGATGTGTTCAACATTCTCCTTCAGGTCCTCGACGAGGGGCATCTGACGGACAACTACGGCCGGGTCATCGACTTCAAGAATACCGTGCTGATCATGACGTCGAACCTGGGCGCCAGGGATATCTCCAAGGGCGGGGGACTGGGGTTCCAGCAGTCCGACCCCAAGTCGACCTACGAGATCATGCAGAGCAAGGTGAAGGAGGAGATCGAGCGGGCGTTCAACCCGGAGTTCCTCAACCGCGTAGACGACATCATCGTGTTCCACCCCCTGAGCCGGTCCGAGATCGGGGAGATCGTCCAGATCCTCCTGAAGGACGTCCAGGGACGGCTGGACGACGAAGAGATGACGCTGGACCTCACGGCGGGAGCGGTGGAGTTCCTGGTGGAGCGAGGCTACGACGAAAAGTTCGGAGCCCGTCCGCTCAAGAGAGCGATACAACGGTTTCTCGAGGATCCGCTGTCTGAGAAGATACTGATGGCCGAATTCTCGGCCGGTGACGAAATCGAAGTCGACGTCGCGGAGGACGGCGGAGGCCTGACGCTTCGCGTGGCCTCTCCGACGAAGACCTGACCAAGGACTGAAGCCGAGGACCTTGACGAACAGAACCCACCCATCCGGATTCCGGGGGGGAATCCGGGGGGTGAGCTACCTGGTCGGCCCGTTGGTCGCCCTCGCTCTCCTTCCGCTCGTTCCCCACACCCTCACGGCCCAGGACCCCACGGGTCAGGGGCAGTTGGTACGCATCGACTCCCTGGCCGTGCGTGGCAACGTCCGCATGGAGTCCGGCGATATCATCGGCGCGGCGGGTATCCAGGCGGGCACCCGCAACTCCTGGATCGACATCCAGCGTGCCATCAAGAACCTCTGGGGAACCGGCCAGTACGAGAACGTCGAGGTGTTCCTTGAAGAGAGCCCGGAACGCCACGTCCTGATCTATGACGTAGCCGAGCGGGACCTCGTTCGGCTGGTTCGGATCACGGGGCTGGAATCCCTCTCGGAGCGTGACGTCCTCGACGAGGCCGGCCTCGGTCCCAACCGACCCCTCTCCCGGAACAACGTGATCCGGGCCAGGAGCTACATCCAGCAGGAACTCCGGCGGCGGGGCGTACCGTTCGCTCGCGTCGAAGAGCGGCAGCAAGCCGTGCCCGGCGAAGAGGGTGGAGGCCGGATCGACCTGGTCCTCGAGGTCGAAGAAGGTCAGCGCGTCACGATCGCCCAGGTGGATTTCGTCGGGAACGAGTCCTTTCCGGACACGGAGCTCTATGGGGCGATGTCGACCCAGCCGGAGGGGTTCTTCTGGTTCAACGGCGGCGACTACGACGACATCAACTTCGAGCTGGACCTCCTCGAGACACTGCCGCGGCACTACCGGCGCGCCGGTTTTCTCGATTTCCGGGTGCTCGGTGACACGCTGATCGTAGATCCCAACACGGGGAAGGCCCGGATCGAGATCCAGGTCGACGAGGGGCCCCAGTACCGGTTGGCCGAGTTCAGGGTGGAGGGGGCCAACGCCTTCGAGACCGAGGATCTGGAACGGTACTACCGCAACGAGTCGGGGGGGCTTCTTTCCGCCTTCGGGTTCGGGGGCGGCGAGGCGGAGCGGGAGGGCCGCGTCTTCGATCTGGTGGCTTTCGAGGAGGCTGCCCAGCGCGTTCGCGAGCTGTATAACAACGAAGGCTATCTCTACGCGCAGATCGAGCCCTTCTGGCAGAGACTCGAGGGGAGCGAGGAGCCTCTCGTCGAGGCCGGCTGGCGCATCAACGAACAACGCCAGGCCTACGTCAACCGCATCGTGATCCAGGGGAACGATTTCACCTACGACCGGGTGATCCGCGAGAAGGTGTTCCTGCTCCCCGGGGACGTCTACAGCCAGTCCAGGCTCCTGCAGTCCTACCAGAACATCCAATCCCTCGGGTTCTTCGAGACGCCCCTGCCGCCGCCCGATATCCAACCCACCGAGAACGGCGATGTGGATATCATCTTCAACATCTCCGAGAAGCAGACCGGATCCGTAAACTTCGGCACTGCGGTCGGAGGGGGCGTGGGGCTTTCCGGCTTCCTGGGATATGACCAACCCAACCTCTTCGGGCAGGCGAAGTCCGGGAGCATCCGGTGGGACTTCGGGCGATTCATCAACAGCTTCACGCTGAGTATGACCGACCCGTCGCTGTTCCAGTCGACGGTAAGCGGAGCCTTCTCCCTATTCAATTCGACCGACCGCTTCTTCCAGTTCAGCACGGGACGGAGACGACGGATCGGGTTCAACTCCAGGTTCGGTGTGCCGTTTCCCGGCTCACTGAGGACCCGGATCTTCGTGGGCTATTCCCTCTCCAAGACCCGGTACAGCCTGTTCCGGAACGTGGACGACACCTCGCTCTTCGGCACGCCCGACGGTGTCCTGAGCAGTCTGTCCCTGGGCGTCACCCGCCAGACCCTGAATCACCCCCTCTTCCCCACGTCGGGCTCGATGCAGTCCTGGAACACCGAACTGAACGGTGGACCACTGGGTGGGGCGGGGGACTTCGTGAAGCACACGGCCGAGGCCAAGTGGATGGTCCCGGTGGGGAGCCTCGGGGGTAGCGGGACGACGCCGGGCGGGGTCCAGTTCGCCCTGGGACTCAGC
>JAHEKK010000194.1 GCA_024638395.1 Gemmatimonadota bacterium
CAGCGCGCAGTTCTCCCCAGCGTCCGGCGCCGGTACGGACATCGACGAGTGGCCTCGCGCCATGTACTTCCGGGTTTCGGACCAATACTTCGACGCCATGGAAGTGGAGCTCGTGGCGGGCCGCCTCTTCGACGCCCGCGATGGGGAGGACTCCGCGCCCACCGTCCTCGTCAGCGAGGGCGTCGCCAACCGGGCCTGGCCCGGTCAGGATCCGGTGGGCAGCACCGTTCTCCTCGGCAACACCGATGTGCCCACCGAAGCGCAGGTGGTCGGCGTGGTAGAGGACGTGGCTGAGGAAGGGTTCGCAGACGTGTTCGGCGGACAGATCTACCGGCCGGCGGGCCAGTCATACACACGGAGCCGGTACATCGTCGTAGGAATCGACGGACCGCCTTCCGCTCTCATCGGTCCGGTGAGCGAAGCGCTTCGTACCGCGGGTCCGTCGGTGCCGGCCCTCGTCCGGCCGATGCAAGCCGTCGTCGACGAGAATGCAATGGGCTGGAGCATTCCATCGGTCCTGCTGGGCATCTTCGGCCTCATCGCCATCGGCCTGGCCAGCCTGGGAATCTATGGCCTGATCTCGTACTCCATCGCGCAACGGCGCACTGAAATGGGCATACGGCTCGCCCTCGGCGCGACGGCCCATCAAGTCCGAAGAGGCGTACTGGGAGAAGGTGTGCGACTGGCGATCCCCGGCCTGTTGATCGGCCTGGCCCTTTCCCTGGGTGTCGGTCAGCTACTGGCCAGCCGCCTTTACGGCATTGGACCGAGCGACCCGGTCACGTTCGGTGGAACGGCATTGCTCTTCGCCGGGGTCGCCCTGGCGGCGACTGCGTGGCCCGCCGTACGCGCCTCCAGAACAGAGCCCGTACGCATCCTCAAGGCCGACTGATCGCGTCTCCGGACTGACGTAGACCGGCCCCCGTCGCCTGCCTCGGGCAGCGGGGCTAGTTTCGTGGTCCCATCTCGCCCTCTCTCCTCAGGCGGCACGCACCGCGGGCCCCTCTGTACGCCATTTTCCTCGCCGAAAGGGACCCCTTCATGTCCATCGCCGAACGGACGCTCCCCGCATTCGACCACCTAATTCAGGGTACCAGGGCCCACCTTGCCGCAGTTCCCGAGGATCGCCTCAACTGGCGTCCCCACGAGAAGTCATGGACCCTCGGCGAGTTGGCCAGCCATATGGCGAATCTCCCCACCTGGACGGTGGCGACGTTGGGGCAGGACGAGCTGGACCTGGCGCCACCCGACGGTGGTGATCCTCCCCGAGCGCCCGTCCACGATTCCGTCGCCGACTTGCTGAGAGCATTCGATCAGGGCACATCAGCGGCCCGGGCTGCCATCGAAGGCACCTCCGACGAGGAGTTCACGAAGCCCTGGACGCTCCTCGTAGGCGGTGAGGCCCGGTTCTCGCTCCCCAAGGTGGCAATGCTCCGTGCTTTCGTGATGGACCATCTCATCCACCACCGGGGCCAGCTCACCGTCTATCTACGACTCTGCGACGTCCCGGTGAACCAAACCTTCGGTCCAACCGCCGATTTCCCCGACATGTAGCGTGCGCACGCCGCACGACGCGCTTTGATCCCTCGCCCAGGGGAGCCACCCGCGGGCGGCGAGCCTCTTCTTCGAAACACCGTGACAATGCTCGACCCCGGCCGATTCCGCCTCCTTACATTCGACTGCTACGGCACCCTCATCGACTGGGAGCGCGGCATCGCCGAAGCCCTCGTACCGGTCGCGCGATCCCACGGAATCGAGGCCGACCGGGAGACGCTTCTCCGGCATTTCGCGGCTGTGGAGCACAGGGTCCAGTCCGGGCCGTTCCTCCGCTACCGGGACGTCCTGCGGACCACGTTGGAAGGCTTGGGTGAGAGGCTCTCATTCACACCAACGTCGGACGAGAAGGACAACTTCGCCGCCTCCGTGGCGGATTGGCCGGCGTTCGGCGACTCCGGTGCGGCACTTCGGCGACTCAAGACGAAGTACCAGCTCGCCATCGTCTCGAACATCGACGACGACCTCCTCGAGAGCTCTGCCGAAAAGCTCGGTGTGGACTTCGACTGGGTGGTCACCGCCGAGCAGGTGGGGAGCTACAAGCCGGCACCGGCCCATTTCCATGAGATCCTGTCCCGCTTCGGGGGGCCGAAGGAGCAGGTCCTCCACGTTGCCCAGAGCCTGTTCCACGACGTGGCTCCCGCCCGGGCCTTGGGCTTCACGACGCTTTGGATCAACCGAAGGGTCGGGAGAAGCGGGTCGGGAGCGACGCCCGCGGCAGACGTGCAGCCCCATGCGGAAGTGCCCGACATGGCGTCCGCGGCAGACCTGCTCCTCGGACCTTGACCCCGCTTCGGACGTCAGCCCGGGCGCTGAATCCACCTCGCGGCTCGCCTGGCCATCCCGCGCCGCGCGTATCGGAGATACCCGAGGATCCGCTGGCCGGTGGGTCCCAGCGGATCCCGCAGGCCGTACCCGAGACGTTCCATGGCGTCCCATTCACGGAACGCGCGGGCCGATCCATACGTCGCTGTGCGACTCTACCGGTTGGGGATCGTCCACCGAAGCCCGACCTCACCGACGAGGTACGACAGCGTGCCCACGTCTTCGTCCAGCGACAGACGCTGGTACCGGAGTCCGGGACTCACAGAGACCACATCCCCGAGGGGAAAACGCACTCCGCCCGCCACCTGGAACCCGAACTCCCGGTCCGAGGTCGCGACCAACGTACCGAACTCGGTCTCGGCCTCCTGGTACACGCCTCCCGCCCGGATCCAGGGGCGCAGGGTCGCGCCAGGCATGGCCGTGTATTGCAGACCCGCTTCGAAGCCCTGAAGGTCCGTGCCTTCTCCCGTCTCACAGCCCTCACAAGAGAACTGATCTCGCGCCCAGCCCGCGTAGAGTTCCATGCTCGGAGCAAGCTCGAAGAAGATGTCGCCCCCGAAGCTGGCGTCTCCCCTCGCTCCCGCTTCGCGATAGTCGCCAAGAGGGCGGTTGAGACCTCCCTTGACCTCCAAGGCGAAGCGAGAAAGCAGACCGTCCTCGGAGGAACCGCTCGTCTCTCCCTGAGCGAGGAGCGACTGGCGATACGCCTCGCTGGCGAATATGGCGACTTCAACGCGGCGGTTGGCCTGACGTCCCGCATCGGAATCGTTGGTGGCCACTGGTTCAGTCTCACCCCGTCCCTCGGTCCTGATCCTGCTCCGGGAGACACCATCGGCGATCATGTGAGCGGCCGCGGACGAGGCCCGGCGCCTCGAGAGGTCCAGGTTGTAAGCGTCGGGGCCGGTCGCGTCCGTGTGTCCCACGACGATCAGTTCGGTGTTGTCGTAGTCCGTCAGACTCTGGGCCAGGTCCGTAAGGTCGGCTCTGGATGCGGGCCGCAGGGCGTCCGAGTCGAAATCGAAGAGAAGTCCCGAATCGAAGGTGACTTGGATTCCTTCACCTATTCGCTCGACGTCGGCGTTCTCGAGATTCCTCTCCAGTTCGGCTGCATGCCGATCCATCTGCCGTCCGATGATCGCGCCCGCGGTGCCCCCGACGGCAGCTCCGATGATCGCACCCCGGGCCGTATGGTCGTCCAACAGCCCGCCGATCACACCACCGAGGACGGCCCCGGCGGCCGCTCCCTCCTCAGACCGGTTCAAGCTGGCACAACTCGAAAGGCTCCCGACCAGCATCGAACCGAGGGCCAACACGGACAGGGATCGAAGACGCTTGTATGACGTCATGGGTCTCAGCTCCTGAATGTTCGGCCCGCTTCCACACCAGCAGGCTTGTCGGTCCCTCCCGGAATCGAGGCGGGACGCGTCCCGGACGGGGGAGCAAGGCTCGTACCGTTGCTTTGCCCCCATATCCGCCCCAACCGTCACAGGCGCCCAGATGCAGCATCTGCATCCACTTACCCGCCTGCGCCTCGCGTGATGTCTCGCTGTGCTCCTCGGTGTTCGCGACGGGGTTCGTGTTTCAATCCGCTCCACCGTGAGTGACGAATGAGGGCTCGGGTGTCCGCCGCGCCGGGCTGGACCGGGGAAGCCGACGCTCAGTCGTCGTCGGTCTTGGCCCGCGCCCTCTTCGAGTATTTTGAACAGCCGGCCGGGTTGCATGCGCGTACACGATATTCGTAGGTCGTGTCCTCCTCGAGCCCGCGATCACGGTAGGACTCCTCGTCGCGGTCCACTGTCGCGATCTCAGCCCAGGACCCACCTGGAGTGCGGCGTTCAATCTCGAAACGGGTCTCGTTGTCGGACCGGTCCACCCACTTCAGATCGATACGATGCTCTCCGTTCTCGTCGGCCTCCAGCTTGTGGGGGTCTCGAGGAGCGGAGTCGTAGGACGGATCGTCGGAATCATCCGGGTCATTGTCGTCGGGGTCCGGGCCGTCCTCCTTCGGCTTGGCAGCCACCTCGAAACGGACGGACACCGTACGGGAATCGTGGGCAGAGGTCACGCGGACCCTTCCCGTGTACGTTCCCCGGGCGAGCGACTGTGGTCGTGCCACCAGCTCGAGTGTGGCCGGAGCACGATTGCGACTCAGGCTGGCCGCGAGCCACCCCGACCCCTCGACGACCTGGGTCGAGAGTTCATCCAGGGTTCCTCCCCCCTCGTTGCTGACTCGCACAGTGGCCGGCACGGCTTCGCCGGACTCCACCCCGCTGAGGTCGAGTGAGCCGGGTGCCAATCGGGTCTTCGGCCGAGCTTCGATGGTGGCCTGGGCCGTACCCACGGCGTTCCCGGCGGTAGCCGTCACCAGGACCTGGCCGGGTCCGACGGCCGTGACGATTCCATCTTCGGATACGGTCGCCACACCGGGGTCGAGAGAGGCCCACGACAGGCTCCGGTTCGGGAGGACGTTGCCGTCGAGGTCGAGGATCTCCGCGGAGAGCGGAACCCGGTCCGATACGGTTGCAGAGAATCGACGTGGAGTGAGTTCGACCGACGCGACTGCAACGGGTTCAACGACGGTTTCGGTGCAGCCCTGAGTCACGAGCAGGACGCAAGACCACCGCGCTACGACGGGTAGGAAGCCCCACGGGCGGGAGGCGCGTCGAGCGACCGGACCCGAGACGCCTGAGCACGGTTCACCGAGCAGATCTTCCGCCCGGTTCGAAGACAAACTCATCGACCCTCCTGGCTCGTGTATCGGTCACCTGGTCCTATCGGGTCAATCAACTTGCGTGCCGCGCGATGATCGCGTTGGCCCCTCTCCAATATTGGCGCACGCAGCATCGCGGAAATCGGGAAAATCCATGGCGCGTGAGCTCCGAAAGACCAGGGTGCAGAGGCACCTGAACCCGAGTCCCCTTGTTTCACATGTGCTCCGGGCGCACGATCCGAGAGGCCCGCACCGGCCTGAAGGCGAGCCCCTGCCCCAACGGGGCGTTGCCGCTGCTTCCGGAACGGAAAGAACCATGACGAACAGCACTGAAGCGGAAAGCCCGGACGGTGGAAACGGCATCTTCACCGTCCGTCAGAGCCCCATGCACCGAAGCTGGAACAACATCGTCTACAAGACGGGACTGTCGGCCAAGAATGTGCCGGCCAGATCTCTGTCCATGAACCTGGCCCGCATCCCCCCGGGAGGCGTCGCATACGCGCACATCCACGTGGACTTCGAGGTCATGCTGTATATCCTCGAAGGGCGCGTACGCCACGAGTACGGTCCCCACCTACGGCACAGCATCGAGAATCAGGCCGGAGACTTCATCTTCATCGAGCCCGGCATCCCGCACGAGGTGTTCAACGTGAGCGATACGGACGAAGTCGTGGCGATCGTCGCGAGGTCGGACGCGTCCGAATGGGAGAACATCGTCGATTACGACCGGGACACGGGAGCCGTGATCCAGAGGCGAGCCGGGTCGGAAGAGTAGGCCCACCCCCGCGAAGGGAGCGGGGCCTACCATAGAAGGGCCAGGGGGGCAATGCCCCCCATGGGTCACAAGGCGTCGGGACCTTTGAAGCCCAAGTCCGGACCTCCCTCGAGCAGAGCCTTTGACGGATCCGCCGAGGAACGCGATGAGCCTACCCGGTGGGAGCGGGTCTCCACGTAAACGGACAACTGCCGGAGGAGAGCCTGCATCCCTTCCTCGCCTTTGCCCAGTGAGTACCGGTACATGGCCCGGTAGCCTCGCTTACCGAGTAGCCAGGCGCCCGCGCCCCCCGCCACGGCGGCCCCGGCCAGGACCGGAAGCGCCATTCCCAGAGCAGCCGCCGCGGCGACGGCTGCGCCTCCCCCGCCCAACGATACCAGCCCGTTCAGAAGGGATCCGACGGCGTAGTTCAACTTCCGGGCATGCTCGAGGGGGCATCGGATGTCGACCTCGGTCTTCCCCTCGGCCACGGGCCGCAGTCGTACGATGAACTCTCGGATATCCGACCACATC
>JAHEKK010000195.1 GCA_024638395.1 Gemmatimonadota bacterium
GGGCCATCGACCGGACCACCGTCGAAAACCAGCCCGGACCCCGTCCAACTGATGCGGGCCTGCTTGTCGACCCGCATGGAGTCGGACGCGGCGTCGGCCACGTCAGGCGCTGGAACGTGCGCGGGCCCTGGAATCCTCTCCGAGGATGTCTTTCAGCGCGGCGTGAGCGTAGGCCACGTGGCGCGCCGCCGAGGCGGCCACCGGAGGATACTCCAGGAAGGCGGAGAGATGCTCCACCGCCTCCTCTTGCTTCCCCCCGCGGAGGAGGAGGAACGCCAGGCCATAGTGGGCTCCAGGTTCACCCGGATTCCGACTGAGCACGTGACGGTAGGTCTTGACGGCTTCCTCGTCCATGCCGATGCGCGTGTACATGATCGCGATCTGCTGGAGTACGATGGGGTCCCCCGGAGATTCCTTCAGGGCGAGGCGAAGCGAGGTGAGCGCGTCGTGGTAGCGGCCTGCCCGGCCGAGAGCGACACCTTCCTCGTAATAGTCGACGTCTTCAGCCTTCCCCGATCCTCCGAGGATCTTGTTCCAGAATGTGTTAGCCACGGTCTTGATCCCGATGTCGGAGCACCCGGCCCTGGAGCAACGAAGGGTGAACTCAAGCTACCGGATTCTGAAAAGGGGACAAGGCGGTTTCACGGCCTCGGGAACCGTGCTACCCGCCTTGCAGCACCGTCACCGCACCGTCCTCGAGGAGCACACGGACACCCTCCTGCCCTTCCCAAGGAGTGCCTTCCGGAGCCGTGCCGAACAAGACCAATCGGCCTCGGGGAACGAGGACACGGAGCGCCTCTTCGCCCCACTGACCCCACAGATGGGCGTCCATGGCGACGCCCCGGACCCGGCCCGTCCGGATGGGGATTCCGGGCCTCGACACCATGCGGCTGACGCCGGGCTCGGCGCGCCAGTCAGCTGCGGCGGCCGACACCGCGGCCACCTCGATCCCCGCAACCGCCAGGGCCACCTCTCCGGCCACCCTCCCCACTCCACCGAGAAAGACGAAGACGCCGGGGCCTTCGGCTACCCCCAATCCCGCCGCCGCGGTGAGGCCCGCCTGGGGCGGGAGGGCCGGAAAAGCCTCCGCCTCGAGCGCATGTCGAGGGGGAGCCCTCAGATCTCCGAACCCGTCACGGATGGGAAAGCGGTCGCGGCAGTTGGGACACCCCAACTCCCCTTCCCGCACCCGCCGGTCCGCAGTGTCGTGGGAAAGGAGGATCAGGCCGAAGTCGTTCCCGCATCTGGGGCAGGCCAGGATGTCCGTCAGAAGGACGTTCAAGCCCGCTGGATCTGGATGAGGGGCACGGACACGTCTTCCGGTAGGCCGGCCAGGTAGGACACCGCACCCGCTACGTCGTCGGCTCGGAGCATCTGCTTCCGGTCCGGCAGGTCGGCCCGTGTGTCCGGGTCCAGGACGTCCCAGAGGGGCGTGTCGACGGCACCGGGTTCCACGAGGGACGCCCTGACGCCGGTGCCCCGCAGCTCCTCTACGAGTACCTCATGGAACCCCCGCAAGCCGAACTTCGAGGCCGAATACGCTCCGTTTCCAGGAAACGCCCGCCGGCCCGACACGGACCCGATCATCACCACCAGGCCGGATCCCCGTGCCAGCATGGGGGGAAGGAACGCCCTCACGACGTGGAAGGGTCCTCGCAGGTTCGCATCCAGGTTCCTGTCGAGGAGCTCGGAGGTGGTTTCGTGGACGGGGGCCAGGTCGAAGACCCCCGCCGAGAGCACCAGTAGGTCCGGGACCATGTCGGAGGACAGGAGGGACTTCGCTGCCGCGCTGACCGCTCCCCCATCCGACACGTCGAAAGGAAGGGCCCTACCGCCTGTCGCTCCGACGACGAGGTCCAGGCGTGCTTCGTCCCGGCCACAGGCAACGATGTCCCACCCCTCGGCTGCAAGCCGTTCGGCGGTGGCACGGCCGATCCCCCGACTGGCGCCGGTCACGAGTGCGGTTCGAGCGCTACCGGACCGCCCACCGGCCGCCCTAGCCACCCCTGTATTCTGCCTTGTGGCGGGGCGTCTCCCAGAGAACCAGGTTGTCGAGCTCCACGCCTGTGGGGAGGTGGGGAGACAGCCGCTCCCAGATGCCGACGACCAGGTTCTCGGTAGACGGCAACAGCCCCTCCATCCAGGGCACGTCGAGGTTGAGATTTCGGTGGTCCACGTCTTTGATCACGTGCTCCTCGACGAGCTGCTTCAGCGTTTTGAGGTCGATCACGTATCCCGTCTCTCGATCGACCTCTCCTACCACCGTCACCTCCAGCTCATAGTTGTGCCCATGCCAGTTGGGGTGGGCACAGTCGCCGAAGACCTGCCGGTTGCGGTCGTCGGACCAATCCTCACGAGCGAGGCGGTGGGCGGCCGAAAAATGGAGCCGTCGAGTGACTCGGACCTGTGGCATCGGCAGGGAGTGAGGTGCGGGCGGGGCCACCCAGGGTCCTGGGCCGGCCGGAAAATGGGAGAGGCCGGCGTCCCGAAGACGCCGGCCTCAACCGCACCAGAGGGGGTAATTTGAAGCCCGGGCTAAATCAGTGGTGACTTCCCGGCTCCTTCCGCCTTCCCCGCCTTACGGGGCATGGCGTCCAAAGCCGGAGGCAGTCCCGGCTTCGCGTGTGTTGGCTCGAATTACGTAGGCCCTCCAGCACGGGGAACGAATATGCCACCCCGGACCACCCCTCCGCAACTCAGGAGGCCGCCGGCCGAGGGCGCCAGGGAACCGATTTCCCCGCCTGGGGAAACCCGTGCCGCCTCCAGAGGCGGTCGGACAATGTCTCCCAAACATGAGCACCTACGCTAAGCGCTTGTCCCGCAACGATAAACATTTGCCTCGACGGCCCCGGCACAGGTCTTGATCGAGGGGTTCCCCAACGCGCCCTGAGCGTAGACCGGAGCCAAATCGTGGATCCGGCGAGCCAGAACAGCGGATTGCGGGACCAAATGCGGATTGCAGCAGATGGATACATCGACCTGGGCGACTACCGCGTCAGAACGCCGGGACGCCACGAAGAGCGCTTCGACCCACTGCCCCTTGGCGAAGGCCTGGCGTTCCTGTTCTCCCATACCTTCCGGGGACACCGGCGGGTCGTCCGTGCGCCCTCTGAGTGGGAGCTGAGCTATCTCCAGCACGCCCTGTGGGCCGACAGCCTGTCCGATCGCATGGACCAGGTGGATCGGGTGTGGAGAGCGATTACCGAGCCCGTGACGCCACCGTCGAACCTGGTCCGGCCGAAACTCATCCAGGTGGTGGAGTCCGGGAGCTCATGGGCCTATCCGATCCACCTCACCGAGTCCGGCACCCAGGTGCTCCCGGAGGGTGGAGACCCCGTGCAGTCCGTCAAAGCGGCGAAGCGGGTGCCGCGGTTGGTCCTGGATGCGGCCTGGTTCCCCGAGACCGCCCCGGCCGTCACTCCCTGAACCGTCGACGAAGCCGCCTCGGGCATCCCGCGCGGACACCCACGGCGCGGGAACCCGCCCGCCGATTCGCGGGCGTCAGGCAGCCCTCTCAGCTCGGCAGACCCGGCTTCGTCATGTCCCGGACGTCCAGGGCTTCGTCCAGCGTGGCCTCGTCAAGCAGACCCAGCTCCTCTGCCACCGCCCGCACCGACCGCCCCTGCTTCGCGGCCTGCTTCGCGATCTCTGCCGCTTTGTCGTAGCCAATGTAGGGGTTCAGGGCCGTGGCAATCGCCGGGTTCTTCTCCAGAAGCTCCTTCGCACGTTCGGGCCTCGCCTCGATCCCGGAGACGCAACGGTCCGCGAATACCCGCGACGCGTTGGCGAGCAGGGTGATGGACTCGAGGAGGGCATCGGCGATAACGGGCATCATCACGTTGAGCTCGAAGTTCCCCCGGCCGCCGGCAATCGTGACCGTCGTGGCGTTACCCGCCACCCGGGCACAGACCATCATCAGCGCCTCCGACATTACGGGGTTCACCTTGCCGGGCATGATCGAGCTACCCGGCTGGACCGCAGGAAGCTGGATTTCCGAGAGGCCGGACGTGGGGCCGCTGGCCAGCCAGCGCACGTCGTCCGCGACCTTCATCAACCCGGCCGCCGCCGCGTTGAGAGCACCCGCGAGCGAGACGCAGGCGTCCTTGCCGCCTTGAGCCTCGAAATGGTCCTCAGCCTCCTGGAACTCGAGGCCCAGGACCTCGGAAAGACGCCGGATCGCTCGGGCTGCGAATTCCTCGTGGGTGTTGATGCCCGTCCCCGTGGCCGTCCCCCCGAGTGCCAGCTCCGCCATCTCGTCGGATGCGCGTTTGATTCGGCCGATCGCCTTCTCGACCTGTTTGGCGTAGCCCCCGAATTCCTGGCCGAGGCGGACAGGTGTGGCGTCCATCAGGTGGGTCCGCCCCGACTTCACAATACCGTCGAAGGCTTCGGCTTTGCGGGCGAGTGCGTTCCGCAGGTGCTCGAGGGCCGGAATCAACTCGTGGTGCACGGCGAGCCGGCAGGATAGGTGAATGGCCGTCGGGATCGTATCGTTGGACGATTGTCCGAAGTTCACGTGGTCGTTGGGGTGGACACGGGGCCCGTCGTCTCCCAGAAACCGGGTGGCGAGGGCCGCGACCACCTCGTTGGTGTTCATGTTCGTAGACGTTCCCGACCCCGTCTGGTAGATGTCCAGGGGGAAGTGGTCGTCCCACTTCCCTTCCGCCACCTCCGCTGCCGCCTTCTGGATTGCTTCACCAATGGGCGCCTCAATGAAGCCGAGCTCCACGTTGGTCCTGGCGGCAGCCTCTTTCAGGTGCCCCATCGCCTCGATGAAGCGTCGGCCGAAACGGCGTCCGCTGATGGGGAAGTTCTCGACCGCCCTCTGGGTCTGGGCAGCGTAGAGGGCGTCGGCCGGCACCTGGACCTCGCCCAGTGAATCCTTCTCAACACGGAATGAATCGGACATGATTGCGGAAACGGGTCGGAGTCGGGCCGGCTCGCGGCCGGCCGGGATGAGAGCTTGAAGATAGCGCGTAGGGGCGACCCGGGGCCGGATCCGGCATGGCACCAGCCGACCCCGGAGACCTGGCCTCAATGGCGAACGGAACGTCCAGGAGGTATGGCACTTGGCAAAGACCGCACTCGTAACGGGAGCCGCCGTCCGCGTGGGGCGCGCCATCGCCCAGAGCCTGGCGGAGGACGGCTTCCAGTTGGCGCTGCACTACAACCGATCTGCCGCACCGGCCAGGGATCTCGCTCGCGAGATCCGGGGCGCCGGAGGCACCGCCGAGCCGTTTCAGGCCGACCTGTCCGACACCTCGGCGGCAAAGGATCTCATCCGTGCTGTAGACGCCCGTTTCGGGCCCCAGCTGGACGTGCTGGTCAACTCCGCGTCGATCTACCGACCCGAAACGGTCCGCGAAGGAACCGATGACGCATGGGAGCAGATCCTGGCCATCAATCTCCGAGCGCCGTTCCAGCTCGTACGGGAAGCCGCCACGCACCTTCGCGCAGCAAGCGGGACCGTCGTCAACATCGTCGATCTCTCGGCGTTCCAGGCCTGGAAGCGCTTCGGAATCCATGCCGTATCCAAAGCCGCGCTCCTGAAGCTGACCCAGGTTCAGGCGCGGACCTACGCGCCCGACGTTCGTGTCAACGCGGTGGCGCCCGGGAACGTCCTCCCGCCGGAAGATGATACGGAGGAGGAGATCGAGGCCTCGCGGCAGCGAATACCCCTCCGGCGAATCGGCGCTCCGGACGATGTGGTGCGGGCGGTCCGGTATCTGATCGACGCGTCCTATGTAACCGGAGAGGTCATGGTCGTCGACGGCGGGCGATTGTTGGACCCGTGAACGACGCCTGCGGCGGGGCCCATTGGCTGACGTCGGGCGGGTTCCATCTCTATCCCCCGTGGGACAGGAACCGCTCCGCGTCGAGGGCCGCCATGCATCCGGTCCCGGCTGCCGAAACGGCCTGCCGGTAGTAGTCGTCCATCACGTCGCCGGCGGCGAAGACGCCCGCCACCGAGGTCTCTGTACGCCAGGCGTGGGGCATCTGGATGTAGCCGTTGTCCTTCAGCGTCACCTGATCGTCGAGAAACGCAGTATTGGGGGTGTGGCCGATGGCGACGAAGAGGCCTCCGACGTCCACCTCGGTCTCTTCACCGGTCACCGTGTCCTTCAGCGCCAATGAAGTCACCACCTCGTCTCCGACAACCTCGGTCACGGTCTTGTTCCAGAGGAAGCGGATCTTGGGGTTCTCCTTGGCACGATCCTGCATGATCTGAGAGGCTCGGAGCTCATCTCGACGGTGAATGACCAGCACCTCGGAAGCGAACTTGGTCAGATAGAGTGCGTCCTCCATGGCACTGTCTCCACCACCCACCACGGCGAGCACCTGGTCCCGGAAGTGGGGCAAGGCACCATCG
>JAHEKK010000196.1 GCA_024638395.1 Gemmatimonadota bacterium
CGACTGATTGCGCGGGAGGATGAGCTCGAAAGAGTCGCAGAGCTGCTGTCGGCCAGCCGTGTCGTGACCCTCACCGGTACCGCCGTCGCCACCCCCCTCGCCCGTACCGCCGTCACCACCGCCCTCGCCGGCGCCGCCTTCGCCCGATCCTCCACCGGTTCCTTCCCCTTCGCCTTCCCCGGCACCGCCTTCCCCTTCCGCCCCACCAACGCCCTTGGACTCGTCAATCGTCTTGACCACGGGATCGGAGGAGTCGACGTCCTCGTCCAGGCTGGTCGGAGCCGTAGTACAACCGGCCACGCCCAACGCCGTCAGGAGAACGAGGGGGAGGATACGGAGACTGGGCGCCATGGGGATACACCGGTCCTGCGGATGGGCTCTCGGAGAACGGCCCGAGGATTGCCTAGGCCCTATCCGGTAAGGTTCGGCGTACCGCCCGTGGGCCTGGAGCCGGGAAGATCCGGCTCTGGCCTACATCAGGCCGCTGATGACCCCGTCGCGGTCGATGGCCATGTTCATGGCGGCGGGTGTGGCTGCCAGACCGGGCATCGTCATGATGTCTCCAGTCTTGGCCACGACGAACCCTGCGCCGGCCGACGGTGTCACTTCGCGGACGGCCACGGTGAAGCCCGTGGGTCGACCCAGTAGCGACGGATCGTCGGAAAAGGAATACTGGGTCTTGGCGATACAGACCGGCGCGTCAGCCAGACCCGTTGCCTCGAGGCGGCCGAGATCGTCCTGGACGCCGGACAGGAACTCGACGCCTGAGGCGCCGTAGATCTGCTTTGCGATGGTCTCGATCTTCTCAGCAAGGGGAATGTTGCTGGGGTAGAGAGGCTGGAACGCCGCCTCACCCGACTGCACGGTTTCCCACACGGCGTCCGCGAGATCCAGACACCCCTCACCGCCCCCGCCGTGGGGGTCGGCTTCCACGGCGCTCAAGCCCCGCTCCTCACAGGCGCTCATCAGTGCTTCCACCTCGGCCGTGGTGTCGCTGGCGAATCGATTGATGGCGACCACGGCCGGCACTCCGAAGCGGCCCACGTTCTCCACATGTCCGAAGAGGTTCTCCATACCCGCCCGGAGCGCCTTCAGGTTCTCTGTGGCAAGGGCGTCCCTGGCGACGCCGCCATGCATCTTGAGAGCACGGATCGTGGCCACGATCACGACGGCGTCCGGCGACAGGCCCCCCATCCGGCACTTGATGTCGAAGAACTTCTCGGCGCCCAGGTCCGCGCCGAACCCCGCTTCGGTCACGACGACGTCACCCAGCTTGAGACCCGCGCGTGTCGCAAAGAGGGAGTTGCAGCCGTGGGCGATGTTGGCGAACGGACCCCCGTGGATGAACGCAGGAGTGCCGCCCAGCGTCTGCACGAGATTCGGATGGATGGCGTCGCTGAGCAGGATCGTCATGGCCCCCTCGGCCCCGATGTCCCTGCACCGGACGGGCTCCCGCGCTCTCGTGTACCCGATGATGATGTTGCCGAGTCTCTGCTCCAGGTCCTTCAGGTCACTGGCCAGGCAGAAGATCGCCATGACCTCCGACGCCGCGGTGATCATGAACCCGTCCTCCCGGGGGATCCCACCGTTGGGGCCGCCCAGCCCCACGACGATGGACCGCAGGGCCCGGTCGTTCATGTCTACCGCTCTCCGCCACGTGATGCGCCGGTGGTCCAATTGGGCGGAGTTGGGGCGGAACAGGTGATTGTCGAGCATGGCGGACAGGAGGCCGTGCGCCGAGGAAATGGCGTGAAAGTCGCCCGTGAAGTGGAGGTTGATGTCTTCCATGGGTACGACCTGGGAATATCCACCACCGGCGGCGCCGCCCTTCATGCCGAAGACGGGGCCGAGGGAGGGTTCACGAAGGCACAGAACGGGATTCCTGTCCCGCAGGGTCAGAGCGTCGGCCAGCCCCACGGACGTGGTGGACTTGCCTTCGCCGGCCGGAGTGGGGCTGATGCCCGTCACGAGGACCAGCTTCGAGGCCCGTTCCGGGCGGGATGCGATGACATCGATCGGCACCTTGGCCTTGGAGTGACCGTACCGTTGGATCTCGTCTCCCTGGAGGCCGACTTTGGCAGCGATCTCTTGAATGGGCTTCAGCGGATGAGCCTGAGCGATTTCGATGTCAGAGCGCATTGATTTCCGGATGAGAGGAGTTCGGGATTTCAGCCAGTTCCCGATCGGGACGGCAGGGAGGGCCTACAGGGTGGGGGCCACACTGAACGAGGGCAAGGACAGGGCCCCCTTCCCAGGGTCGCCCCTCTGGTCAGCAGCGCGCTAGGAGGACGTTCCCGTGGCCTGGACGACGTGGGTCGTCTCCAGCGGGGCTCCGTCGAGAGCGTTCCGCACGGCGATCCGGAGTTGAGCGATCGTGAAGGGCTTCCGCAGCAGAAGCTGCGTGGTGTAGCCGGCCCTCTCCACCTCGTTGTCGTCGTAGCCCGAAATGAACATGGCCCTGGCCGCTGGACATTCGCCCTGGATCGTGCGCACCGTCTCGGGTCCGCTGCGGCCGGGGAGGATGACGTCGCTCACGATCAGGTCGATCCCCTCCTCGGCCTTCCGATGGGCCTCGATGGCTGCTTCACCATCCGGTGCGCCCACGACGTTGTAGCCGGCCTCGATGAGCCCGAGGGTGATGAGCTCTCGGACTGGCGCTTCGTCCTCGATGACGAGGACCCATTCCCCTCTACCGTTCCCCGAGGTCTGATCGGCCTGGGCCACGGTCCGCACCGGTGCGGGGGCCGTGGTGCGCGGGAGGAGGAGAGTGAATTCCGTACCCTGGTCGGGCACGCTGCTGCAGTCGATGGTGCCGCCGGCGTTTCTGATGATCCCGTAGGAAACCGCCAGTCCCAGGCCCGTGCGATTGCGTTCTCCCTTGGTCGTGAAGAACGGCTCGAAGATTCGTTTGGCGGTCTTCGGAGTCATCCCATGCCCCACATCCTGGACCGAGATCTGGACGGCCTCTCCGAGGCCGGGTGCGCTAGCGGCCCGGGTACCGATCTTCAGCTCCCCGCCTTCCTCCATGGCATCCTTGGCGTTGATGACCAGGTTCAGGATCACCTGCTCGAGAGCGACGGGATCGATGTTGACCCAGAGGCGCCCGTCTCCACTCCTCTCCTGGGTCAGGACGTAGCGGATGCGCTCTCCCAGCAGCTGTCGAATCATGGCGTTCCGGTCTTCCAGAAGCTGATTGACATCCAGGGTGATCGGTTCGCCGGCGTGCTTCCGGGCGAACGTGAGCAGCTGTTTCGTCAGGTCAGCGGACTTCCGGGCCGCCGCGATGACTTCGTCGATGCACTCCGACGCCGGGTCTCCCGCTTCCACGAATGCTTGTGCCCTCCCGGCCTGGCCCAGCACAACGGTCAGGAGGTTGTTGAAGTCGTGGGCCACCCCTCCCGCGAGGAGACCGACCGCCTCCATCTTTTGCGCCTCCGCCACCTGGCGCTCCAGACTGCGCCGGCGCGTGATGTTCCGAGCGAAGACCTGTGTGCGGGACGCGTCGATCTGCTTGATGCTGGCTTCGATCCACACGGGATTCCGTCGGTCGTGGTAGGACCATTCCACGAGATGAGGCGCGTCTTCTTCCTGGGCACGGTCGAGGACCCTCTGGATTTCCCCGCGGCTCTCGACGGGCACGAACTCGATGAAGGGACGCCCTATCATCCGGTCGGCCGCCCGCTCGAAGAGGCGTGCACCGGCGCCGTTGACGTCGGTGCAGATGCCGTCTTGATCGATCACCACGATGCCTTCGAGGGCCTGTTCGACGACAGCGCGGTAGTTCCCCTCGCGCTCCAGTCGCGTCTTCTCCGACGATTTGCGCTCCGCCACGATGGCTGCAAGGACGCAGCTCGTAAGCCAAGCCACCAGTGCGAAGGTCGCGCCGTACGCCAGGTTGAGGCTGAGGCTGCCCTGGCTGATGGGTCCCACGCCCAGAGAGGTCCAAAACAGCATGGTTCCGGCGACGGTCAAGTTGCCCAGCATCACCCATCCGGGCGCAAGACGGAGGGCCGCCCAGATGAGCACGGGATAGGTCAGGTACTGCAGTGGGTAGGAGCCGGTGGGTCCCGGGAGGCTGGCGAAGGCCGCATAGGATACGAAGGCCAGGACAACCAACACCGCTATGGCCTCTCGCAGTTGTTCCCGGTAGGTGCCTTTCAGTCCGTGGATCCCGATGATTGCGCCGCCCACCAGGAGGGCGCCCATAAAGTGGCCAACCGACCACATCCAGAGGATGCGTGGGATTGCCGAGTACTCGCCAGCTCCCGTCGCAACGAGCCCGAACGTGCCCATGATGCCGCTGACGATTGCGCCCGCGCCCAGGGCAACCAGGAAGATCCGGAGGCTGTCGACCGTGACGAACCGGGTATCCAGCCGCCCAGCGATGATGGCGTAGGCGACAACCGCCTCGAGGGCGTTCCCCGTTCCGGTGGCCAAGCCATACATGAACGAGCCACCCGTCGCCAGCGTCACGGCCATGGCCCCGAAGAAGATGGCTGGCCACAGACGGAGGCCAAGAATACACAGGATGCCGATGCCGACGCCGCTGGGCGGATAGAAATAGTAGCCCGGAGCCACATGCCATGGGGCTTCGAACAGCACTGCGATCCCCGGGATCGCGTACGCAACCGCAAAAACGGGGATCTGCCACCAGAGATGGCTCCACAAGCCGCTGCGGTGTCTTACCCCGGACGGTGGCACCGATGCATCAACCTGCAGGGGTTACCCCTCTGATCTGTGGGTCGCACTCGACGCCTGAATGGTCATGCGGGCTTGACGGCCACAGGGCAGACCTTCAACTCCGCCGTATCCGTGACAGGATCGTACCCACCCCCGGTCAGGACGTTGACCGGGACGTCGTTGAAGGAGAAGGATGCAAACACCGTTCCCCGGGGGGACCGGTTGGTGGCTTTGACCTTGATGTTCACGCATCCGCGAGGGCTGCTGAGCTCGGCCCAGCCGCCGTCCACGAGGCCGAGTTCGTTTACATCGTCGGGATGGACTTCCAGGACCTCTTCGGGAAGCAGGTAGTCGATTCCGGCCGCGCGGCCGGTCTGGGTTCGCGTGTGGTAGGATTCGAGGCGGCGGCCGGTCGTGAGCCAGATGGGATACTCCGCAGAGATCGTCTCTGCCGGATCCCGGTATTCGACCACCTTGAAGATCCCCCGTCCGTTGAGGAAGGTCTCTTCGTGGAGGCGGGGCGTCCCCGGGTGGCCCGGCTCAGGCACGGGCCATTGGTATTCCCCACGCTCGATTCGGTCCCAATCGAGGCCGTTGTAGATGGGAGACAGTTCGCAGAGCTCGTTGAACACGTCTTTGGCCGACCCGAACTCGAAGCCTGCCCAACCGATGCGCTTTGCGAGCTCGGCCACGATCCACCAGTCCGGTTTTGCCTCGCCCGGGGGATCGACCGCGGCGCGGAGGCGCTGGACGCGGCGCTCCGTGTTGGTGCACACGCCGTCCGTTTCGCCCCAAGCCGTGGCTGGGAAGACGACGTCGGCCAACTGGGCGGTCTCGGTCATGAAGATGTCGACGACCACAAGGTGGTCGAGACTCTTCAACGCGTGTTCGCAGTGCTCCCGGTCGGGGTCGGACACGACCGTGTTCTCTCCGTTTATGAGCATGGCCCTGATCCGGTCACCGCACAGGTCGAGGGCTCGGACTTTGGTGATGCCCTTTTCCAGGTCGGTGGCGCGTCCGTACGCGATCCGAAACTTCTCCTGGTTCGCCGGATCCGTGACGGATTGGAATCCCGGATAGTTGTTGGGCAGTGCCCCGCAATCCCCGGCACCCTGGATGTTGTTCTGCCCACGCATCGGGTTCACCCCGGTGCCTTCGCGGCCGAAGTTCCCGGTCATCAGGGCCAGATTGCAGAGGCTCTGGACGTTTTCGACTCCGCAGATGTGCTCGGTGATCCCCAACGTGTAGTAGATGGCGCCTCGGGCCCCCCGACCATAGAGCAGGGCCGCTTCCTCGATGTCCTCCGGGGGCACCTCACAGATGGTTGCGGCCCACTCCGGAGTGAAGTCCTTCACGTGTTCGAGGAAGTCCTCGCCCTGTGCGGTCCGGGCGCCCATGAATCCTTCGTCCACCAACCCCTCGCGGTCGATGACGTGGGCCATGGCCAGCAGGAGCGCGGTGTCGGATCCCACCCGGATCGGAAGATAGATGTCGGAAAGGTCAGCCAGGCCGATCCGCCTGGGGTCTGCCACGATCATCCGGGCGCCGTTGGCCAGGGCCCGCTTCAGTCGGGTGGCTGCCACCGGATGACACTCGGTCATGTTGGTGCCGATGCAAAAGATCACATCGGGCTTTTCCATGTCGGAAAGCGGGTTCGACATGGCGCCTCTCCCGATCGTTGCCGCCAG
>JAHEKK010000197.1 GCA_024638395.1 Gemmatimonadota bacterium
GTCGAATCCGTGCTCCCTAGAGGCGAGCCTACGCGCTGGCAGGGGTGGGGGTACGAAGGCGATTCGGTGCGGGTCACCGTCTCGGATCCGGCTGGCCTGGCGGTCACGGACAGCGTGTTGGTGGTGCCTTCTTCGGGCACGTTCGAGACGGGGCCCCTCGCGCCGGGACGCTACGGCTTCGAGTCGGCCCTGGAAGCCGACACCGTCTTTGGTGAGTTCGTGGTGGAGTCGTTTTCCGGCGACATGCTCCGCCGGCCCGTGGACCCGGCTCTCCTGACCGTCGGTCCGGCGGCGGAGGGGCCAGACACGGCGAACCGTCGGACGCGGCCCCTTCGCACTTCCTCGTGGCCGTACCTGCTGGTGCTTGGGCTGCTGTGTGGAGAGTGGACCCTCCGCCGACGAGCCGGGCTGCGCTAGGTGGGGATCTTCCGGCGGCGTCCGAAGCCGGAGGGAGCGCCTTCGCTCTGGCGGAGAGCTCTAGGGCGGGCGTTGCCCTGGAAGGGAAGGAAGATCGACGAGGAGGCTCTGGAAGAGCTGGAGGAGATCCTCATCGAATCCGACTTCGGCGTGCAGGCCGCCCTCTCCCTGGTGGAGGATCTGCGGGAGGTCGCACGGAGGCAGGGACTGACAGAGATGTCGCAGTTGAGGGAAGCCCTGGGCGACGCCGTGCGGCGCGCGCTCGTGGTCCCTGAAGACGACCTCGCTCTAGCGTCCGGAGGGCCGACCGTCTACCTGATGGTGGGCGTCAACGGGGTGGGCAAGACCACGACCATCGGCAAGATGGCGAGGGGGATGATCGAGTCGGGGCGGACGGTCCTTGTGGCGGCCGGAGACACCTACCGTGCCGGCGCCTCCGAGCAGCTGGCGCGGTGGGCTGAACGTGTAGGAGCCGATTTCGTCGGCGGTCAGGATGGAGGCGACCCGGCCGCGGTGGCCTACGATGCCCTGGAGGCCGCTGTGGCCCGCGGCACCGACATCGTCCTCGTAGACACGGCCGGCCGGTTGCACACCCACAAGGGGCTCATGGAGGAGCTCGTCAAGGTGAAACGCGTCATTGGCAAGAAGGTGGAGGGCGCACCCCACGAAGTCCTTCTGGTCCTCGATGCCACCGTCGGCCAGAACGGGATCGTCCAGGCCAGGGAGTTCAAGGCGGCGGTTGACGTGTCCGGTGTCGTATTGGCGAAGATGGACTCCACCGCCCGGGGCGGAGTGGTCATGGCCCTCTCTGAAGAGCTGGGCCTGCCGGTCAGGCTCGTCGGCATCGGTGAGTCGGCCGATGACCTGGCCCCCTTCGATCCCGACGACTTCGTGGCCGGCGTCCTCGATTCGGCGTGAGTCACCGGGATCCCCTCGCCCAGCTGGACAAACCGGTCCAGTTCCTGAAGGGGGTGGGCCCTCGCCGGGCCGAGTCCCTTCAGCGCATGGGGATTCTGAAGGCTCGCGATCTCCTGTACCACGTCCCTCGGCGCTACGATGACGCATCGACCATCACGCCCGTGTCGCGAGCCCAGGTGGGTATGGAGGTCACGGTGGTGGGCGTCGTCCGCAACAAGGGCGTCGTCCCGACCCGTGCGGGACTCAAGATCTTCCAGGCGGTGATCCAGGACGAATCCGGAATGCTCACCTGCGCGTGGCCGGGGCAGCCCTGGATCGACCGGAAGCTCCAGGTGGGAGACCGGGTGCTGGCCACCGGGCCGGTGAAGTTCTTCCATGGCCGCCAGCTGCAGCCCAGGGAATACACCCTCATGGGGCGCGACGGGCAGGACGAGGCAGCCCGAGAAGGAACGATCTTCGTTTCCTACCCAGCCAGTGACGACCTTCCTCAGTGGTTTTTCAGGAAGGTCTTCGAGGCCAATCTGGAGTGGCTCCTGCAGCAGATCCGGCAGGAGGAATACCTCGACGGCGGCGTGCGGGGGGAATTGGACGTTCCTGAGTTGTCGGAGGCCCTGTCGCGTCTTCACCGGCCCGGATCTCTCGCGTCGGTGGAGAAGGCCCGTCGCCGGCTGGCGTTCGACGAGCTCTTCTTCCTACAGCTGGTCCAGGCGCAGGCCCGCCATCGACAGACACAGGAGCAGCCTGGCATTCGCTTCCGCCGGACCAACCAGCTCATTCGGGCGCTCCACGAAGTGCTCCCTTTCCAGCTCACACGGGCACAGGCTCGAGTGCTTCGAGAGATCTACGCCGACATGACCTCCACCCGTCGGATGAATCGCATGCTCCAGGGGGATGTGGGGGCGGGGAAGACCCTCGTAGCCTTGTTCGCCATGCTCTTGGCCGTGGAGGCGGGCTTCCAGGCGGCCCTCATGGCTCCCACGGAGATTCTGGCCGAACAGCACGCGCGAAAGATCCGGGCGCTCCTCGGCGACTTGGACGTCGATCTGGAGATGCTGGTCGGCTCGGCCAAGGGGTCAGAGCGAACGCGCGCCCGGACTAGGGTCGCCGAGGGCAGAGCCGGCCTGATTGTGGGTACTCATGCATTGATTCAGGAAGGCGTGGAGTTCGCCCGCCTGGGTCTCGTGGTCGTCGATGAGCAGCACCGGTTCGGTGTCCGGCAGCGAATGGTCCTCTCTGACCGTGACCCCCGCCCCGATGTTCTGATCATGTCGGCAACGCCTATTCCCCGCTCCCTCGCAATGGCCCTTCACGGGGACCTCGACATCAGCATCATCGATGAGCTCCCACCGGGCCGGCTCCCCGTCGAAACCCGCCTCGTGCGCAGCAAGGGACGGGAGCGGATGTATGCGCGGGTGCGGGAGGAATTGGCCGCCGGCCGCCAGGCCTACTTCGTCTACCCGCTGGTGGAGGAATCGGAAAAGGTGGACCTGCCCGCCGCCGAAGGGGCGTTTTCGCAACTGAAGAATGAGGTGTTTCCCGATGCCGAGGTCGCCCTGCTCCACGGCCGTCTGCCTCCGGAGGAGAAGGACCGCATCATGACCGCCTTTTCGGAGGGGAAGGTGCAGGTTCTCGTGGCCACCACGGTCATCGAGGTGGGGATCGACGTGCCCAACGCCACGGTCATGGTGATCGAGGGAGCCGAGCGATTCGGACTGTCGCAAATGCACCAGCTCCGGGGTCGTGTTGGAAGAGGGGAAGGGGGCGGGATCTGCCTGCTGGTCTCGGATTTCGGAGGCGATGTGGGCGAACGACTCAAGACGTTCGCGCGTACCACCGACGGGTTTCGGGTGGCTCGGGAGGATCTTCGGATCCGCGGCCAGGGAGACCTGTTCGGATCCCAGCAGCACGGCCATGGGGGAGTTCTTCGATTTGCCGATGTCCTCGAGGACCAGGATCTCGTCGCGGAGGCTCAGGCCAGGGCTCGGAAGGTCGTGGAGGAAGATCCGGGCCTCGACCGGGAATCCAACCTGGCCGTGCGCCTCCTCCTCAGACGGCAGTTCGGAGAGCGGCTCAAGCACTACGAGGTAGGGTAGCCCCGGAACGTCCTGGCAGCCGACCGCGGATCCGCCTGCCTCTCGAGCCCGGTGGTCCATGGTTCCCGGGCCCTCCCGACCTCGAATCGCCTCTGCCGATGTGCTAAGTTCGGGGCTTTCCGCTCCCTACCGGCTCTTCGCCTCAACCTCCCGGCACTCCATGGTTCTCGTACGATCCCTGAACGAACACGTAGGCACCACGGTCACCGTCTCCGGTTGGGTCGAGCAGCTCCGGGTCCACGGCAAAGTGGCCTTCATCGTCCTGCGAGACGGGACGGGGTTGGTCCAGGGTGTGCTGGCCAAGGCCGAGGTGTCCGACGAAGTGTGGGAGCTGGGGACATCGTTGACCCAGGAGAGCACGATCCGCTTCACGGGGGCCGTGCGGGAAGACGCACGGGCGCCTGGCGGACACGAGATGGGGCTGACGGACGTGGCGCTCGTCAGCAGGAGCGGGGAGTATCCCATCCAGCCCAAGGAGCACGGCGTCGAGTTTCTCCTGGACCATCGGCACCTGTGGCTCCGTTCGAGCCTGCAACGCGCGGGGCTCCGGGTCCGTTCCGAGGTCCAGCAGGCAATCCACGACTTCCTCTACGAGCGGGACTTCGTCCGCGTAGACACTCCCATCCTCACCGGCTCCATCGGTGAATCGGCCGGCACGCTCTTCGAAACCGACTATTTCGGTCAGAAGGCGTTCTTGGCCCAGACGGGCCAGTTGTACGTAGAGAGCGCGTGCCCGGCCTTCAGGAAGGTCTACTGCTTCGGGCCCACCTTCCGCGCGGAGAAATCGAAGACCCGGCGTCACCTCACGGAATTCTGGATGGTGGAGCCCGAAGTGGCGTTTGCCGACTCGGACGACAACATGAACCTCCAGGAGGAGTTCGTTTCGTACATCGTCGCTCGGGCTCTGGAGCGATGTGGCGAGGAACTCGAGATTCTGGAGCGGGACCCGGCACCCCTCGAGTTGGTCGTTCCCCCCTTCCCGCGGATCAGCTACTCGGAAGCGGTAGAGCGCCTGAACGCGGAAGGGCATCCGTTCGAGTGGGGGAACGACCTCGGCGCCACCGACGAAACGGTGATCTCCGGCTGGTTCGACCGGCCCGTCTTCATCTACAACTACCCGGCAAAGGCCAAGGCCTTCTACATGAAGGAGAACCCCGAGGACACCAGGACCGTCCTTTGCGACGACCTGATCGCCCCGGAGGGTTACGGCGAGATCATCGGCGGAAGCCAACGTGAGGACGACCATGACCGTCTGCTGGCGCGGATCGAAGAGGAGGGGCTGCCACGGGAGGCCTACGACTGGTACCTCGACCTTCGGAAATTCGGCTCGTTCCCCCACTCCGGCTTCGGTCTCGGGCTCGAGCGCACGGTCGCCTGGATCACCGGCCGACACCACATCCGTGAGCTGATTCCCTTCCCACGCATGATCAACCGCCTCACGCCGTGACGCCGCAGGCAGCCCCGTGGCCACCGTCGTCGTAGATCTCCACGATCGCCGACCCATCTGGGCGATGCCGGCGTGGGTCCGCGAAGCCGTGCGGGGCGCCGTGCCGGAGCCCTGGACGCTCGCGTTCGTTTCGGGCGGCGCCGACGGGTCGGGGGACGGCGTGGCTCGAGCTCCGCGGGACGTGCTGACGGCGGTGGCCGATGCTCGTGTCTACATGGGGTACGGCATCCCAGAGCAGGTGCTCGAGGTCGGCACCGCCCTGGAGTGGGTCCATTCCGGGGCCGCGGGGGTTGGGTCCTCCCTCACCCCGGCGCTGCTACGGAGCGGGGTTCGCTTCACCAATTCCGCAGGAATCCACGGACCGCCCATGGCGGAAACGGTTCTGGCGATGCTGCTCTACTTCACCCGGGGCCTCGATCTGGCCGTCGGTGCCCAGCGGGAGGGGCGTTGGGGCGCCGAGGACTTCTGGGAGGTGGAAGCCCCGGTGAGGGAACTGGCGGGATCCCATGTGGGCATCATCGGCTACGGGGGCGTGGGCCGCCTGGTCGCGGATCACGTGCGAGCCCTGGGCGCCTCCGTCGTAGGTGTCCGACGGCAAAAGAGGAAGGGTGATCCGCCCGACGTGGTGGGTTTTGACATGGTGGATCGCGTGGTCGCCCAGTCCGATTTCCTGGTTCTCTCGACGCCGGAGACCGAGCTGACCCGCGGGCTCATGGACCGAAGGCGTCTCTTCTCCATGAAGGATGGGGCGGTGTTGGTGAACGTCGGTCGGGGCGCCCTCCTCGACTCGGAGGCCCTCCTCGAGGCCCTCGACCGGGGCCCCCTGCGGGGCGCCGGGTTGGACGTGTTCCATGAAGAGCCCCTCCCAGGAGGACACCCCTTCTACGGGCATCCCAGGATCCTCATGACGCCGCATGTGTCCGCGACCACGAGGCGTTTCTGGGAGCGCCAGTCGGCGTTGATCTGCGACAATCTGGCCAGGTTCGCCCAGGGACGCCCTCTTCGGAACGAGGTCGATCAGGCGGCCGGCTACTGAGAAGAGCCGCTGCGCTTGGGAGGGGCTTCCCTGGCGGCCCGTGATGTGGAGGTCGCCGGAGACCTCCGGCCTGTCAGGGGCCCGACGTCTTCACCTCGTCCCACAACCGGTCTAGCTCCTCCAGTTCCGTGCCGGGCATGGGTAGGCCCCGTCGGGCCGCGAGAGCCTCAACCGCTTCGAATCGCCGGGTGAACTTGAGGTTGGCCCCCGCCAGGGCCGTGGACGGGTCAACGCCGGCCTGGCGAGCCACGTTCACGACGGCGAACAACAGGTCTCCGATCTCCTCCTCGAGGCCACCGGTGTCGGTGACGCCCGGCGCCTCCTGCCCTGTGCCGGACGTGAGGCGCTCCGCCACTTCCACCGTCTCCTCGCGGACCTTGTCGAGGGCGTCGGCGGGATCGTCCCAATCGAACCCGAC
>JAHEKK010000198.1 GCA_024638395.1 Gemmatimonadota bacterium
CGGCGAGTGGGGCGCCGATGTGGCGGTGGGCAGCACTCAACGATTCGGCGTGCCCCTGGGATACGGGGGACCCCACGCGGCCTTCTTGTCGTGCAGGGATGAGTTCAAGCGGAAGATCCCGGGCCGCATCATCGGTGTCTCCGTCGATGCCCACGGGAACCCGGCTCTGCGGATGGCTCTTCAGACCCGTGAGCAGCACATCCGCCGGGAAAAGGCGACGTCCAACATCTGTACGGCTCAGGTCCTGCTGGCGGTCATGGCCGGAATGTACGCCGTGTATCACGGGCCCGACGGCCTCCGGTCCATTGCCCGCCGGGTCCGAAAGCAAGCCGCGACTCTAGCCCATGGGCTAGAGTCGGCCGGCCATACGATTGTCCACCGAGACTACTTCGACACCCTTCGGGTCAAGGTGGCCGGCGGACCGGACCCTGTACTGGAGCGGGCACGCCGGGCGCGGATCAACCTGCGGCAACTCGAGGACGGGTCTTTGTGCATCGCACTGGACGAAACCGTCACGCCGGACGACCTGGATGATCTGCTGGGCGTCTTCGGCGTGGAGGCCTCGGCCCGCGCCCTGGCCGGGCAGAAGGAGTCTCCCCCACTCCCCGACGCCGTACGTCGCACCTCGGAATATCTGACCCATCCCGTTTTCCATTCGTATCGGTCCGAGACCGAAATGCTCCGGTACATCCACCGGCTGGAATCACGGGATCTCTCTCTGAACACCAGTATGATTCCCCTCGGGTCCTGCACGATGAAGTTGAACGCCACGGCGCAGATGACACCGGTCACATGGCCCGAGTTCGGAGCCCTCCACCCCTTCGCACCATTGGAACAGGCGAGAGGCTACGCCGTCGTCATCCGGGAGCTGGAGGACTGGCTGGGAGAGATCAGCGGACTGCCCGCCGTGTCGCTTCAGCCCAACTCGGGCGCCCAGGGTGAATACACCGGCCTCCTGGTGATCAGGGCCCGCCACCAGGCGAAGGGGGAAGGGCACCGCGACGTCTGCCTCATTCCCTCGTCCGCCCACGGCACCAACCCGGCCAGCGCCGTTCTCGCCGGTATGAACGTCGTGGTGGTCCGGTGCGACGATTCCGGCAACATCGACGTGGATGACCTGAGGGCCAAAGCGGAGCAGCACCAAGATGCCCTCGCCGCCATCATGGTCACCTATCCGTCGACACACGGGGTGTTCGAGGAGGAGATCCGGACCATCTGTGACATCGTCCATGATGCGGGCGGATACGTGTACCTCGACGGCGCCAACCTGAATGCTCAAGTGGGGCTCTGCCGGCCCGGCGACTACGGTGCCGACGTCATCCACATCAATCTGCACAAGACGTTCGCCATTCCTCACGGCGGCGGAGGTCCGGGGATGGGGCCGATTTGTGTGACCGGGGAACTGGCGCCCTATCTGCCGGGACATCCGGTGGTGACCACGGGCGGGAATGAAGCCATCGGCCCGGTGTCAGCGGCTCCCTGGGGCAGCGCCAGCATCCTCCTCATCTCGTGGGCCTACATCGCTCTCCTGGGGCGGGGCGGGGTCCGGCACTCCACGGAGATGGCCATCCTCAATGCCAACTATATGGCGGACCGCCTGGCCGAGCACTTCGATATCCTGTATCGGGGGAGGGCCGGGCGGGTCGCCCATGAGTTCATCGTGGACCTGCGTCCGTTCAGGCGGGATACCGGCATTACGGAAGAGGATGTGGCGAAGCGTCTCATGGACTACGGCTTTCACGCTCCGACGATGGCATTTCCGGTACCGGGAACGATCATGATCGAGCCGACGGAGAGCGAATCGTTGGTGGAGTTGGACCGGTTCTGCGACACCCTGATCTCCATCAAGGCGGAGATGGAGCAGATCGGCCTGGGCCTTCAAGACGCTGAGGACAACGTCCTCAAGAACGCGCCTCACACTGCCCACGTGGTGACGTCCGACGAATGGAGCCATGGGTACAGTCGGGAGCAGGCGGCATTTCCGACGCCCTGGACCCGGGAGCACAAGTTCTGGCCTCATGTAGGTCGGGTGAACAACGCCTTCGGAGACCGGAATCTGGTGTGTGCGTGCCCGCCCATCGAGGCCTACGCGGAGCCGGTACCGACTGACTGAATCATCAGGAGCCTTCCATGGCGAGCCTCACTTACCACGGCCACTCGACGTTCAGCCTCCGCACCGATGACGGGACGCGGATCGTCATCGATCCGTTCTTCGATGACAACCCGGTTTCCGACGTGAAGCGGTCGGAGCTGGGGCATGTGGATTTCATCCTGTGCACTCATGGCCACACGGACCACTTCGTCGATGCCCTGCCCCTGGCCCGGGAAACCGGCGCGATGCTGGTGGCGACCTATGAGATCGTCGCGTTCGCGGGTACACAGGGCATCGAGAATTCCCACCCTCTCCACATCGGGGGTGGACGTGACTTCCCCTTCGGACGCGTGAAGATGACGCCGGCCATCCACGGAGGTCAGGTGCACGGCGACGACACGGGGCAATACACGACGAACCCGGCCGGATTGCTCATCAACGTGGACGGCCGGGCACTCTACCATGCCGGTGACACGGCTCTGACCATGGACATGCAGCTCCTCCGGGGGCAGGTGGACGTTGCCCTCCTCCCGATCGGTGACAACTTCACGATGGGGCCCGACGATGCCGTCCGCGCGGTCGAGTTCATCCAGCCGGAAGTGGTGGTGCCCATCCACTACAACACCTGGCCGATGATCGAGCAGGACCCCGAGCGTTTCCGGGACCTCGTGGGTGACCGCGCCCGAGTGGAAGTGCTGGAGCCGGGCGGCCAACTTACGCTGTAGGACACAGCGCCTACCGGGAGGACGCTCTTGGGTGCCGACCCCACCGGAGATCTGTCGGCCCTTCACTGGACGTGCCTGGTGGATCCACCACTCCCGGGTTGGCGCAACATGGCCCGGGACCATGGTCTTTCCCTGGCTTCAACGAGGGGTCGGGCGGTCATCCGCTTCTACGCATGGGAGAGGCCGACCGTGTCCTTCGGCCGAAACGAGCCGGCCCGGGCACGCTACGACCACCTCCGCACCCGGGGACTCGACTTCGTTCGCCGCCCAACGGGCGGCCGAGCCGTCCTACACGACCGAGAGCTGACCTACGCCGTGGTCGTCCCTCGGGGTGCGATCAGCCGGATGCGCCTGATGTATGCCATCATCCAGGCGGGCTTTGTGGACGGGTTGTCGAAGCTGGGCGTCGGGGCAGGCTCCGCCGGCTCCCGCCCCGCCCCGGCATTGAACTCCGGGCCGTGCTTCTACGGCCCAACCGAGGGGGAGGTGGTGGTGGATGGGCGCAAGATCCTGGGGAGTGCACAGGCCCGCATCGAAGGGGCCATCCTACAACACGGATCCTTGCTCCTGAGGAATGACCAGCGGGTTCTGGGCATTCCGCCTGGAGGCGTGGGCGGTGGCGAGCTCCCCGTGACCCTGGAGGACGCGCTCGGGGATCTTCCGCCCTGGCAGGACATTGCGACGGCCCTGAGAGCCGGCCTGTCCAGTCGGCTTGGCGTCGAGATCGAGTCGCGTCCGTTGACGGAAAGGGAGGTTTCTGCCGAGAAATCAATAGAGGCCAGGTACCGGTCCGACGACTGGACCTGGCGCGCCTGATGCCCCGGTGCGGCCGGACTGCGGGCACGGGACGCACATGACTAGATTCCCTCGTGCAGAGCTTCCCCCAGGCCCTGACGATCACCGGACCGCAGGTTGCTGAAGTCCTGACAGGAGGCCTCTCATGAACGACCGTCGCTATCTGGCCCTCGCGACGACCCTCTTGGTGGCCTGCGGCGGCGAGTCTGGTGGAGGGGGTGCCTCCCTGGCGGCGGGGCTCCCGCCGTTCTGCACGGAAGCCATGGCTGCCGTCGACGCCTGGTTGGGGAATGTCTCGGATCAGCGGGCCACGGGAGCCGAGTACGGAGGGCAGGTGTCCGTAGGGGTGATCTCGGACATCGTCCAGGGCATGGACGCCCTCGTCACCAACGAGCACGCGTCGGCCCAGCACCAGTTGTTCGTGAACTTGATGTCCCTCCTGCGCCACGACGCCGACCTCCAGTTGAGACCGTACCTGGCCGAGTCATGGGAGCTCTCGGAAGACGGGACGGAACTGACGTTTCGTCTCAGGGACGACATCCGTTGGCACGACGGAACCCCCACGACGGCCGCTGACGTGGCCTTTACCTTCAGGCGGATGACCGACCCGGCGGTGGGCTCTCCCAATGCGTCGGTCTGGGCCCGGTACGACAGGGGACCAGACGGGGTGGAGGTGGTGGACGAACGAACGGTGCGATTCCGGATGGAGCCGCACTTGAGCGCCCTGGATCCGTGGCGGTCCACGGCGATCATGCCCGCCCACATTCTGGAGCAGGTGCCGGTCGAGGAGCTCAGGGGTCACCCGTTCCACAGCCAGTGCCCGGTCGGCAACGGGCCCTTCGTCTTCAGGGGCCGGGTTCCCGACCAGAACTGGACCTTTGCGGCCAACCCGGCCTTCCCCGAGGAGCTGGGCCAGGCGAAAGTGGACCGGTACGTGTACCGGGTGATTCCGGACCAGAGTACCCTGATGGCCGAGCTCCAGGCAGGGGGCGTAGACCTTTACATCCAGCCCCTCCTCGAACAGCAGGAGGCGATCCGGTCCTCGGGTCACCTCGAGTTGGTCGCGGGACCCTCCCGCTCCCTCGCGATGGTGGCCTGGAATACACGTCGTGAGGTCCTCGCCGACAAACGCGTGCGTCAGGCGATCACACTGGCCCTGGACCGGGCCCAGATGATGGACGCGCTTCGGGGCGGCCTGGGACGACTGGCCAACGGTACGATTCCTCCCGGTGGTCGCGGCTACGATCCGGGCATCGAGAGTCGCATGGCTCACGATCCCGCCCGGGCGCGGGACCTCCTGACGGAAGCCGGATGGGTTGACCGGAACGGCGACGGCGTTCGGGAGAACGCTGCGGGGACGCCGCTGGCGCTCACGATTTCGTTCAACTCGGACAACCTGGAGCGCCAGCGCATAGCCCAGATCATCCAGGCTCAATTGTCTGAGTACGGCATCGACGTCGGCCTGGAGAGCGGAGAGTGGGGTACGATCGTTGAGCGCGTCACCGGCCCGAGCCGGGACTTCGACGGCGTCACCCTATCGTGGATCTCCGAGTTCTTCGTCGACGACTCGGATCTCTTCCTCTCCGACCGGGTCGACGGCCCGTCGGCGTTCGCAGGCCTCGAGTCTCCGGCCGTCGATCGCCTCCTTCGGGCGATCCCCGCGGCGAAGAGCCTTGAAGACCTCGACCGGCTGTACCGCGAGTACCAGGAGGTGGTTCTGGACGAGCAGCCCTTCCTGTTCCTCTACTACGGAGACCGCGTCGTCGGGTTGAACAGGCGGATGGAGGGTGTCGAGATGGACGTGCGAGGAGAATGGGCGACGATTACGGATTGGTGGATTCGCTCCGACCAGAGGCGCTTGGCCGACGACCGGTAGCCCGGATGCCACTCCGGCGCGGCGGCGCACGCTCCACTACCCGTATCGCCGCGCCGACGGCTATCGAGGCCTCCGCCGGCCAGACCCGTCGGGCCCGGGCGGGGTTCCCGGAACGCGAAGCTCCCGCGGCCCTTCCAGGGGGGTGATGGAGGCCGCGCTTTCTGCGATTCACACCATCGTGAAGCCCCGAAAACATTTCGCGCCACAGGGTTGACAGCCCCTGGGGCGAGACTCATTATGGCAAGCCTTTGAACGGGGTCTCACGACCCCGTTATCGGACGCGGCCCGTTCCCGAACGGGCACCACTCCAACCTGCAGTCAGCCAACACTGCAACAGAACCCACAGCGGAGGTTCTTTTGGGCAGCTTGATGAAAGTTTACGGAGTCCTGCTCCAGATTCCGGGGATCGAAGCCGCGGACATGACGCTCGGCGAGCAGGCCCGAGATGCGTGGGAGAACGCCGGGTTCATGCGGTGGCCCCTGGGGCTGTGTCTGGTTCTGGGCATCATCGTCATTATCTGGAAGTTCTTCGATCTCATGTCCAAGAGTTCGGCCACCAAGAAGATCCTCCGCGAGGTTGACGAGCTCCTGTCCCAGCACCGGGTCAAGGAAGCTCTGGAGGTGACGCGGGAATCGAACGCTCCTGCGGCGAACATCCTCTACGCTGGTCTGGAGCGGCACGAGGAGGGCACGGAGCGCGTCCTGAAGGCCATCGAGAACCAGGGCCTCATCGAGTTGAGCAAGCTGGAGAAGGGCCTCGTTTGGCTGGCGACACTGACCAACGTTGCTCCGCTGCTGGGCTTCCTCGGTACGG
>JAHEKK010000199.1:0-4804 GCA_024638395.1 Gemmatimonadota bacterium
TCTCGCGAACTTCCCTCATCTCAACAGCGGGCTGGCAATGTAGGGTCCCGGGTCTATCCCTCGCAACGGTCTCGGTGTGGCAACTTGTGTAGATGGTGCATTTCCCTACGGCAAAAGCTGCATCATCCCCACAGGAGGGTGGCGTGAAGCGGGAGGGAGGGCTCGGGTCAGGAGGGGCTCCGACCCTCGTCTCCTGCCGCAAGCAGAGCCTTGGCCCTGGCGCCGAAAGCCGCGAACTGGTTGGCGCGCTGGGTTGCCCAACGGGGTAGGCTCCGGCGGGCGTAGGTCAGAAGCCCCACACCACCGGCCCCCATCAAAGCGGCGACGGTTGTGACGAAGCCCACTTCACCACCGGATACCGTCGGCGAGAGGAGGAGGAACCCGAAGAAACCTGCGGCCACCAGGCAAGCGATTCCTGCGCCGACGAGCCCCCCCGCATCGCCGTTCGTGTCGTCCATGCGGATTCGATATCCGTCGGCGTGGGGTTCCACGTGCACGTGGAGGTGCCGGTAGAGCCAGGTCTTGAGATTCCCCTGGCCGTCCAACTCCCCCTTCGATCCGAAAACCTCGCGCAAATCGACGACCATTCGCTCCCACTCCCGGTCGGTGGGTGCGCGTGGGAGTGAGACCACGTGTTCGACCCTCCGGGGCTGTCCCAACAGCGTGGCTTTCGGGCGCTCTACGGAGTGGCCGGCGACGGAGCCGGCGGCCGCGGCGACTCGCGCCGGCGGGATTCCCACTTCATTCGCGACGTCCTGAAGCTCGGCGAGGGTCATGCCTGCCCCGGCGGTGGGGGTGGGCCCGCCCAGGTCACGGGTGGCCCGCTCGAGAATGTCGGCGACCTCCGCCTCCGAGAACCGCCGGTCCGCCGTCACGATCCCTCTTCCCAACGAGTGATCTCACCGTCGAGCTGCGGCAGTCCCAATTCGGACAGTCGCATCTGGAGGTCTCGCACCAACTGCTCCGCGTGTTCCCCATGCTTGCGGGCGACGTTGAGCCTGTCAGAGCTGCCCCGGGCCCCGGGGATTTCGACGAAGTATTTCAGGTCGTTGAGCGTGAGAGTGATCGTAGGACTCCGTTGAGCTCACCGGCCAGCAGGTCGTCGAGTGAGTCCCCACTGGAGCCCGGTATGGTGGACGGGACCCGCCGCTTATTCTTGAAGGACATGAACGCTGAAGATGGCCGCCTGGGCGGCGTCCGATCAAGCCGTCGGAACGGTCGGGGCGGTGGAGTCGGGGCAGCGGGACGCCGATCCTACGAGAACTGAGGGATCCATCCTCACGTATCGGGTACCGGGCCTCCGCCCGGGACCGTCCGCTCCATATCGAGGCTGCACTGATGAGACGAGCCCATCGGTTCTTCGGGCTTTTGGCCGTCGTGCCTCTGCTGGCATGGCTCGTGTCAGGGGTAGCGCTGGTCGTCATGGACCCGGGGCCGTCCGAAGGTACGGAAGTGCTCCTTCCCATGCGGCCACTCGCTCGTTCGGTCACTGTCAGGCCGGAGCCGGGAGTGCACGAGGTGCGCCTATTCTCCACCGTGCTGGGGCAGCACTTGATCCAGCGGACCGAATTCGGCTGGCGTCACCTGGATCCGGTCACAGGGGAGTTGAAGCCGGCTCCCGCGGAGGAGGAACTCCGCGGCCTTCTCGAAGAGGCCTTCGGCGATTCGGACGGGTTTGGCGAAATCAGTCTGGTGGCCGCGGATTCCGTTGTCACGACGACCGGTCGCGTCATCACCCTGGACTGGTCCGCCTTCACGGCGTCCTACAAGGACGATACGACACGGTTGGCCGGAATCCTGCGGCGGGTCCATGGTCTCGGGCTGTCGGGCATACCCATTGTGGACGGCTGGTTGATGATCGTGGCGGGGGTTCTCGGAAGCGCCCTGGCCCTGCTTGGTCTCGGCCTGCTCTTCCGCGAAGAGGGTGCGCCCGAGAGGGACGGGCGAAGAGGCTCCTAGAGGGCCTCATGGGGCCCGGGGTCCGGCACTGGAGGCCCGCTGCCCTCCGTCCCGCTCGGCATGCAACGCTGGACGAAGCGACTCTCTGACGAGCGGGGCGTGGTCGCTTCCCCGGCGGTTGACGATCTGACTAGCTTCAAGGGATGCAGCCGCCGAGCGCTCGAGGATCGAGCGCCGCCGCTTCCGCCACCGCCCCAGATCCCCGGACTCGCAGGGCGTGACCCAGCTTTTCCTCGATTTCCAATCCCCCTCGCCTGACGGACCGCCGGGCGAGGCATTGCCCCCACGACAGACGCCCGACCAAAGCGTTCTCGTAAGGGATCTGGTCCGGGTCCTCGGCGACGGGGAACCGCGACGGTCGACACTGGTCTGCCGCACCCGGGGAGAGGGGAAGGAGCTCCTCCGTCAGTTGGCCATTCGGGGAGTGTCGTGGCTGGGAATGGAAGTGACGACGCTGCGGCCGCTGGCCGTGAGGATCGGGTCGCGAGCGTTGGCCGAGGCGCGGCTCCGGATGATCGACCCCTTCGACGAACAAGCTCTCATCGAGCGAGCCATTGACGAGGTCTTCGCGGACAATCCCCACAGTCGGTTTGAGCCGCTCGCGGAAAAGGTCGGCTTTCGCGACGCGGTGCGGAACTCGGTCCAGGCGTTGAGGCTCGGTGGGGTGCACGTGGGCCGCCTTGCGCTGGCTTCCATCGACGATTCCGAGAAACAGAGCCTGGTGAGGGCTATTCTGGGTCGTTTCGAACATCTCATGGAGGACCGGGGGTTCTGCGACACGGCGGGGGTTCTGCAGCAGGCGACGGCACTCGTGAGGGGCGGAGCGCCGCCGGTCCCCGAAGGACGGGGACTCTTCATCCTGCCGGGCATCTCGGCCACAGGGGTCGTGGGCGCCTTTGCCAGGGCGTTGGAGGAAGCGGGGGCTCGGGTGCTCAAGACGGATCCGGTGATCGGGCTACCACCACCGAAGGGCCTCCTCTTCGACGTCGCTCCGCCCGAGACGGCTCTCAGCTATCTCCACCGACCTCGCCAGTACGTCGGCGAAGCGCCGGCCATCGAGCTGTTTTCCGCCGCGTCCATCTATGACGAGCTTCGAGGCGTGCTCAGGCGGGTTCTCCATGCCGGGGCCCGATGGGACGAGGTGGAGATCATCACACCCGACCCCGCAGCATACGGATCCGCCCTGCATGCCCTCACGGCGTCCCTCGGGATACCCGTGACCTTCGCAGTGGGGTTGCCCGTCGAACGGACGCGGCCGGGTCGCGTCGTGTCGGAGTACTTCCGCTGGCTCGACAGCGGCTTTCAGGAATCGGTCCTTCGGGGCCTCATCGAGGCCGGGGACCTGGTGCCCCAGGATCCCCACGGCTGGATGGACGGCCCCAGACTGGCACGCGCCCTTCGCTCCCTCCGCATCGGATGGGGCCGATTCCGCTACCTGGACGCCATCGACAACCGGCTCGCTGCTCTACCCGATCTCCATCCCGGCCGGTACGAGTCCGAGGACCGACTGGAGAAGCGCAAGAAGAGGACGGAATCGGACCTTCGCGCCGTCCGGTCCATCGTGGCTCCGATCCTGGCTGCGCTCCCGGGCCGGGGGCATGACTCCGAGTTGCCCGAGACGTCGCCGTCGGAGCTGGCTGGTGGGGTACTGGCGGTGTTGGACCGGGTTGCCCGGGGCACGGACACGGACGACACGGCCCTGGAGCGCCTTCGACGTACCCTGGAGCGGATACGCGCTACGCTGACCCGCCGCACCGACTTCGCAACCGCGGCCGTCGTGGTGCGGGGCTATCTGGAGATCCGTATTCCTGCGCCGAGGGCTGAGGGCACGGCACCGTGGAGCTCGGCGCCAGGCCATCTCTACTTGACCGACCTGCCGAGCGGGGGGGCCTCGGGCCGCCCCCATACCTACATCGTCGGCATGGATGCCGGTCGGTTTCCCGGGTCCATGTCCGAGGACCCCCTCCTCCTGGACGCGGAACGATGGCGTCTGGCCCGGGGGGCTCTACCCAGCTCGCGAGACCAGATCCAGGAACGGAGATTCCAGTTCGCCCAACTGCTGGCGCGCCTTCGAGGCCGGGTGACCCTGAGCTTCCCCGTCTGGGAGCCCTCGGAGGCACGGGCACTGACGCCGGCCCCTGAGGTCCTGCAGGCGTTTCGTCTGCGAGAAGGCGACCCCGTGCTGACTTTCGCGGACCTGGAAGAGGCCCTTGGCAATCCGGAGTCCAGGCTACCGATGGCCTTGCCACCCATCGACCGCGACGATGCCTGGCTCGCGGCGCTTTCGACCGCTGACGGTCGACTGCTTCGAGCGAAGGCTGCGGTTGGCCGGGCGTTTCCCGGGCTCGGGGCCGGTCAGCGTGCCATGGACGCCTGGGGCCAGGACCGCGCCGATATCCACACGGGCATCCTGGAACCGGGGCCTGACCCTGCCTCGTATCTCGACGCGTTTTCCGCCACCTATTCCGCCACCGGCCTCGGGGCCCTCGGGGCATGCCCCCGAAGGTTCTTGTTCCGGGCTCTCTTGAAGGCCTATCCGCCCGACGATCCGAAGTTCGACCCCGAGCGGTGGTTGGATGCGAAGCAACGGGGTGGGCTCTTGCATTCAGTGTTCGAGGCAACCCTGCGGTGGGCACGGGAGGAGGGGATCGACTATGCCCATGCGGGCTTTCTCGAGGCGGCCCTGCGGTTCCTGTCAGAGGAGGGTGACCGGGCTCTGCGTGAGGTGCCGACTCCGAGCCAGGCCGTGCGGCTTTGGGAAATGCGCGACCTGGCGGATGACGTGCGCTCCTTCGTGGAAATGGTCCGGGAGGAGGCGCCGGGCTGGTTGGCCCTCGAGCTCAGG
>JAHEKK010000199.1:4814-6294 GCA_024638395.1 Gemmatimonadota bacterium
TGTCCGTCAGAGGGGCCGTCGATCGCGTGGATGACCTGGGGACCCATCTGAGGGTCGTGGACTACAAGACCGGCCGCGACATCCGATTCGGGAAGAAGACGGGCATCTTCGAAGGCGGTCGTCGCCTGCAGCACCTGATCTACAGCGCCGCCGTCGAAGACCTGTACAGTAGACCCGTCGGCAGTGCCGAGTACCGCTTCCCCACCCGTCGGGGCGAGAACGCTGTCCACGGCTACAGCGCCGGCGACTATGCCAGCGGCGGGCGCCTCGTAAGACGGATGCTGGAGGGCGTACAAGCGGGGTGGTTCCCTCCAACCGACACGAAGGACGACTGCAAGTACTGCGACTACGTCGAGGTCTGCGGCGTCGTCGTTGGGAAATGGGATGTCGAGAGCCGTCCGGCCGCCTGGAGCGAAACCCACCTGACCGATCTCCCCGAGCTACGAGCCCTGCGGGACGCTCGGCGCTGGGAGAACGAACAGCCCGTCTTTGGAGACGCCTCGTGAGTCGATGTGAGTCGTACGACTTCACTGGCCTCCCCGATGAAGACGCGCGGGTCCGCATCGTGGAGGTTCTGCAGCACAACCTCCTCGTCGAAGCCGGCGCAGGTTCGGGGAAGACGACCGCCATGGTCCAGCGGATGGTCTCCCTGGTTCGAACCGGCGCCTGCGAGGTTCGTCAGATTGCGGCGGTGACCTTTACGAGGAAGGCCGCCGCGGAACTGAGGCAGCGCTTTCAAGTGGCCCTGGAGTGCGCCCTCGAGGGCATGGACGAGACCGATCCGGCGTGGTCTCTCCTGACGGAAGCGGTCCAGCATATCGACGAGGCCTTTCTCGGCACGATCCACGCCTTCTGTGCGAAGCTGTTGCGGGAGCGACCTCTCGAGGCGGGTCTCGATCCCGGATTCCGTGAGGTGCTCGAGTCGGAGGCGTACCGAATGCAGAAGGCCTTCTGGGTCGAGTTCCTGGAGAGGCTTGCCGCAGACGGGGATCCGGATCTGGGCGAATTGGCGACCCTGGGCATCGAGGCGCGGGAACTCGAGGACGTCTTCGGCCGAATGGTCGAGAATCCGGACGTGGTGTTCACGCCGGAGACGACCTCAGTGCCCGATCTGGAGCAGGTGGCGCGGGTTCGGCGCGAATTTGAAGCTCTTCTCGATCGGGCGCTCGACATGATGCCCGGCGAGGAACCCGATGCCGGCTGGGATCCGTTGGCCACCAAGATCCGGCGGTGGGCCTACTTGCGGCGAACGCGGGACTGGAGTCGGATCGAAGCCTTCCTCGACGTTCTGGCCCAGGTCAGGGACCTGCGCACGAGGCTCACGCTGAAACGCTGGTCGGATACGAGTACCGGAAAAGACGCGGCCAAATCACTCCAGGGAGATTTCCATGCATTCGGCGCCCTTGGTGGCGCCGCCGCGGCCTTGGTGGAGGCATGGTGGGCCCACCGGTATCCGGTCGCCGTCCGCCTCGCCCGGAGG